>JAQTVL010000263.1:0-5405 GCA_028706835.1 Phycisphaerae bacterium
GTCCACCAGTAGCTACAGCGGCGGTACGGTCATCGCACGCGGGACTCTTGCGTTTCGGGGTAGTATCGCGGCCACCGGAAACAGCCCCGTTGGCACGGGAACGATCCAGCTCGGTGACAGCATCATCTCGGGGGATGCGGCGTTCGTACTGGAGGCTGGTGCTAACGCGGCTACTGAGTCCCGGTCGATAACGGTGGCTGGGGGAACCGGGACTCGCACCATCGGCAACTTCGGCATATCGAACGGCGTTTGGTATGACGGACAGATATCGCTCGCGCACGACGTGATACTCGCAAGCAATTGGGGCAAGTTCGCCCTGATCACCGGCACCGGCAACGTAAGCATCAACACGAACGGCAACACGGCGTTCTGGGTTCAACTGGGAGGCACTGGCGCGGGCGGCTCTAGTAGTTCGCCAAACACCTACAGTGGTTCCACCACGATCACGCAAGGACTGGTCACCCTGAACAAGACCGCGGGCGTCGATGCCATTCCGCACGACCTGACGATCGGCGACGGCCTGGGCAACGCCGCCACCGCCAAAGTCCAACTCCTGGGCAGCAACCAGATCAACGACAGTTCGGTTGTTACCTTCAAATCGGACGGCCTTTTCAGCCTGAACGGCTTGAGCGACACAGTTGGCGCCATCAGCAGTTTCGCGGCCACCAATGGTCAAATCAGCAACGCGGTCACTGGCGCGAGCGTGTTGACGCTTGGCGCCTCCAGCGGCAGCTACACGTTCAGCGGCGTCATCAGTAACACCACCGGGACGCTCAAACTCGTCAAGAACGGGGGCTACACCCAGGAACTGACCGGGGCCAACACCTACAGCGGCGGCACCGACATCAATAACGGCCTGCTGAAGGTCAACAACGTCAGCGGGTCGGGCCTGGGCACCGGGCCGGTCAACGTCAATAACGGCGGCACCCTCGGCGGCACGGGCGCCATCACCGCCGCGGTCGAGATCAAGAGCGGCGGCCACGGGGCCCCGGGCAACAGCGTCGGCAGCCAGTCGGTGACGTCGCTGACCCTCGACAGCGGCAGCATCCTCGACTTCGAGTTCAACACCGGCCTGGGCACGCCGAACGACCAGTACCTCGTGACCGCCAGCGGCGGCCTGACGATCAACGGCGGGCAGTTCAACCTCTACAACGAAGGCAACACGAGCATCTTCAGCACCAACGGCACCTACAAGCTGATGCAATACGCCGGTTCGATCGGCGGCACGGGCATCGGCGCCCTGTCGGTCGCCACCGGCAGCCAGGTGGCCGGCCACACCTACACGTTCAACACCACCAGCGACGCCGGGTGGGTGGACCTGGTGATCGGCGCGTCCGGCAACAACTCCAAGCTGTGGGTCGGCGGCACGGAGCCGACGACCTCGCTCCAGACGACCACCTACGCTCAGCCGTCGTTCGGCAAGCTGTTGCTGAACGCCGCGACTCCGAGCGCCAGCGTCACGCTCAGCAGCAACGGGTCGGATGCACTGACCACGAACGCCTCGGTGTCCCTGACCGGCCAGGCGGCGTCCAGCACCGCCTCGCCCATCGTCAACTTCGGGACGGTCTCGACGATCAACGTCGGGCTGGCGACCAACGTTGCGGGCGACTACACCGGCACGAGCAACGCAGTGGTGATCGACAACCTCGCGGCCAACAGCAGCGGAACCAGCCAGGGCTCTGACAACGGCAACGCCTACGTCTACGTCACCGGGACCGTTGGCTGGGCCAAGGCGACGGGCACGACGTTCGTGCCGGCTGAGACCCTCTCCGCCTCCGTGGCGAACAGCACCCCCCTGGCGGGTCTGGCCTCCGTGGTTCACGATTTCGTCGGGAACACGGACGCCACCTCGGCTGAACTGCTGGCCGGGGCCACCACGGGCAGCGGGGCCCAGACGGTGCAGATGAACTGGCGTCAGCATACGACCGCGGAATACACCAACAGCCTGATCGTCAGCGACGTGGTGGACCTGACGCTGGACGTGAGCAAGTTAGCCAGCAGCACCTACGTGCTCCAGATGAGCTACAACGAGAACGACCCGCTGATCGGCGGGCCGACGAGCGAAGCGACGCTCGCCGCCAACGGGAAGATCTACGTGGCATGGCTGAATGGTTCGACATGGGTCAACGCGGGCATCGTTGATCTGACCCACTTCAAGGGCATCGAGGCCTACCCGGCCGGCGATCTGACCGTCGGCGACTGGGGCGTGGACACGGCCGCCAACAAGGCGTGGGTCGTCCTGGACCACGCCAGCACGTTCGCAGTCGTCCCCGAGCCGGCGACGATGGCGTTCCTGGCGTTCGGCGGGCTGACGATGATGGGTGCGGCCCTTCGCCGCCGCCGGCAGGGGTAATGCCGAGCGGCTGGTAGCAGACTGTTTGCAGGCCCGGCAAGGCCTGCGGGAACAAACTCCCTTGCCGCTCGAGTGAAGAGCGGGGCGGCCAAGGGCAGGAGAGGAGAGGAATGCATGAACGCTTTGTGGCGAAATCGGGTAGTGCCGGCCTTGGTGGTTTGCGCGTTGACCCTTGCCTCGGCCGGGCCGCTCCGTGCGGACCTCATCCCCATCGACTTGAGGTCGCTGGCGGACACGAATGTCACCGCGTCGAGCGCCTATTCGGGCGACAATTACTACTATACAAGGCCAGGGAGGGTGTCCGACTGGTACTTGATGCCAGGCGCCTTTCCGAGCGGGCCAACCGGTAACGCGCTTGACGGCCCTTCATATTCCCCTTCCGGCCCGACCTCGTACGTTGCCGCCTATAGGTGGATGAGCGCCAATCAGACCATTGACAATCAGTGGATTGCGTGGAATCTGGGCTCGGCCTGCGCGGTCAAGGAAATTCAGGTCTGGAACGAAAATGAACCCGGCGCATCAACCCGCGGCGTGAAGACCCTGAACCTTTGGACGTCCTCCGACGGAACCAATTGGCTTAAGAAACTGTCCGACGTGAACTGGTCGACGTTGCCCACCGACGGCACGATCGGTCCCAACGGCGGGATAACCATCCCGGCCAACGGCGGCGTCCGAGGCACCGGGTTGGCGTCCTACACCGGCTTCCGGTGGGTGCTGCCGGAGACGATAACGACGCGATGGATAAAGTTCGACGTCAACTCCAGTTTCGAGGGGTCTGGAAACGGTTTTGTTGGTTTGACCGAGGTTACGTTCTTCCAGGTCCCCGAGCCTGCGACGATGGCGTTCCTGGCGCTCGGCGGGCTGGCGATGGCGGGGGCTGGAATCCGCCGCCGTTGGCGGGGCGGCAACTGAGGGCCCAACCGCCGGCGCAAGCGAGACCGCAGATAAGATGTTGATCGGCTCACCTCGGAGGCCTTGGTTTGTGGTGTGCCCGTGAGGGCATCCGGGGCAACGCCTCACGGCGTCGCTACGAACGGGGGCTCCCTGCCACCGCAGCCGGGACTTGGACCGCGCTGAAGACTACCTGTCAACGGACCAGGGTGAGATCAGCATCGTGTCCGCCGGGGGCCCCCCCGCCGTTGGCGCTGGAGAATCTGCCCCGTCTGGATTGCACGGACGAAGGACGCCCCCAACGGATGGGCCAGATGGCCGGTCAACTCCTTCTCGACAGCCAAGCCCGCAGCAGCCCGACGGCGCACTGGCTGCCGGTCAACACCTGGGTCCAGCAGAAGACGGCCATTGAACTAGTGTTCTGTCGCAGATGAAATGATGGATCGGGTGCCATGCCTGCGACGGCCGTTTTGTCGCAGGCATGTCTGCACCGCGTGGGCATGGCTGGCCCGCCGTCCCAAACAGCCGGACGGCGGACCAGCCATGGCACCCATCAAATCACCTGCGACAGAGCACTAGTGACTCGTCCATCACGATTCTTTGGGTGGCATGGCTGCGACAGCCGTATCGTCGCAGCCATGTCCGCGCCCCCAAGACATGTCTGCGACAAAACAGCCGTCGCAGACATGCCACCCAAACCCAGAGATTCAAGACTGACGACTCACCAGCACTACAGCGCAACATAGGCCGTTTTTCGTAGCATGGGGCGTCTCGCCCATGATTCTCGGGGCCGTCCCGGCCCCGAGAACCCACGGGCAAGATGCCCGTGCTACGACGTTGCGCTGTAGTGTTAGAACATCTGTAGCTGGTTGCGTTCGAGAGCGAACTTGTTCACCGTGAAGTCCGTCGGGATCGGATATTTGCCCGACCAGCAGGCGGTGCAGTGGTGCTCCGGCTTGTCGGACAGGCAGGCGAGCATGCCATCGAGCGAGATGTAGGCGAGGCTGTCCACCTCGAGGAACTCGCGAATCTGCTCGACCGAGCGGTTGTGGGCGACCAGTTCTTCCTGCGTCGGGAAATCCACGCCGTAGAAGCACGGGTGGCGGATCGGCGGGCAACTGACGCGCATGTGTACCTCGCGGGCCCCGGCCCGGCGAAGGGCCTGAATCTTGCCGCGCGTCGTCGTCCCTCGGACGATCGAGTCGTCCACCACGACCACCCGCTTGCCGTCGACCACCTGGCGGATGACCGTCAATTTCATCTTCACGGCGTAGGCACGCTCGCCCTGGCTGGGCTTGATGAACGTTCGCCCGATGTAGTGGTTGCGGACGAAGCCGCGCTCCAGCGTGATGCCGGAGCCCATCGAGAAGCCCATGGCCGCTGACCGCCCGGAGTCCGGGATCGCCACAACAATGTCTGCGTCGGCTGGGGATTCCTCGGCCAATTTCATGCCGAGGCGTTTGCGCACCTGGTGGACGTTTTCGTCGAAGATGACGCTGGACGGGTCGGCGAAGTAGACGTGCTCGAAGACGCACTTGGCCGGCTTGACCGTGCCGGGCGGGCAGAAGAACCGGCTGGTGATGCCGCGCTGGTCGAGCGTAACGATTTCGCCCGGCTGAACCTGGCGGATGTATTCCGCGTCCACCAGGTCAAAGGCGCAGGTTTCGGACGCGACGCAGTAGGCGCCGTCAGGCGTGCGGCCAATCGCGAGCGGACGTATGCCGAACGGGTCGCGAGCGACTTCGATGCGGTCCGGGAACAGGAACAGCAGGCAGAACGCCCCCTGGATGTGCCCGAGCACATGGGCCAGCGGGTCCGGCTTGCCAACGTGGCTGGGCTTGGCCAAGAGCGCGAGAATGACTTCGGTGTCCGACGATGTCTGGAAGATGTGGCCGTAGGCCTCGTATTCGTCGCGCAGCAGCCGGGCGTTGATCAGGTTGCCGTTGTGTGCGACGGAAACCGGCCCGCGGCTGAACTCGACGGTGAGCGGCTGGGCGTTGCGAATGTCGCTGCTGCCGGTGGTCGAATAGCGGACGTGCCCGATGGCCATGTGGCCTGTGAGCTTGGCCAGTTCGCGGTCGTTGAACACCTCGCCGACCAGGCCCATGCCCATGTGCGTGCGGATCGTGTCGCCGTCGCTACAGGCGATGCCGGCGGATTC
>JAQTVL010000263.1:5415-6508 GCA_028706835.1 Phycisphaerae bacterium
TGGCCGCGATGCTGAAGCGAGTACAGCCCCTGGTAGACCATGGCGGCCGCATCAGCCCGGCCATAGACCGCGAACAGTCCGCATTCCTCTTTTTTGTCGATGGAGTCCAAGGATTCGCTGGGTCGTTGCTCCCGTCGCCAGTCAGGCGCTGGCCGCGGAAAGGCCTCATGTCGACCTGGTGTCAGTTCATCGGCCTGAAAGATCATGGTACAGACGGGGTTTACGCAAGTCAAGGCGAAGGTAAGATAGTTGCCGATCCGCGTTCGTCGCGGGGCCTACAATATTCAGGCGTAACTGTCTTCGGGGAGCAACATGCAGACCGAAATCGAGAAGCCGCGCGTCGTGGTCGTCGGCAGTGCCAATATGGACCTGGTCGTCCGGTGCAGCCGAATGCCGAAGCCCGGCGAGACGCTGCTGGGCGGCCAATTCACGTCCAGCCCCGGCGGCAAGGGCGCCAACCAGGCGGTGGCGGCGGCCCGGCTGGGCGCGGAATGCCACTTCGTCGGCCGAATCGGCAACGACGACTTCGGCGCCCGGCTGAAGGTCCAGATGAAGGCCAGCGGCGTGAACACCGATCGCCTGATCGCAACCGAGGGCGTCGCGTCCGGCGTGGCGATCATCGTGGTGGACGGTCGGGGCGAGAACTCGATCGTCGTAGCCTCCGGGGCGAATGAACGCGTCACGCCCGAGGACATCGACGCCGTCGAGTCGCTGATCGCGTCTGCCAAGGCCGTCCTGCTGCAACTGGAGTTGCCGCTGCCGACTGTTTCGCGGGCCATCGCGATCGCCCGCAAGCACGGCGTGATGACGGTGCTGGACCCAGCGCCGGTGCCGCCGGACTCGCTCCTGCCGGCGGACGCTTACCAGGTCGATATCCTCAATCCGAACGAGATCGAGGCGACGCAGTTGACCGGCGAGCCGATCGGCGAAGATCGCCACTCCGCCAAGCTGGTGGCGGCGGAACTGATGCGTCGCGGGGCGAAGTCGGTGGTGATCAAGCTGGGCCGCCGAGGCGCGCTCGCGGTCGAGGGCGACACGACGCAGTTTCGCGAAGTTCCAACCCATTCCGTCCCGGTTGTCGACACCACCGCCG
>JAQTVL010000264.1:0-2304 GCA_028706835.1 Phycisphaerae bacterium
GACCTTCACCTCGCCGGTCTTCTTGTCCTTCTTGGTCATCTCGACCACGCTGCCGTTGAACCGCAGGTTCTCCAGCAGGATGGCCTGGCCGTCCTTCAGGGCGTCGACCAGCTTCTTGACCTCGGGGCCGCTGTGCCCCGGCGCCAGCGGCACGGGCTGGCCGAGCAACTCGCTGACCCGCTTGGCAATCGGCGCAAGCGTCAGCTTGACGTCGTCCGGTGTTCCCTCGGGCCGGCCGAGGTGGCTCATCAGGATCGCCCGCCCGCCGCGGGACAGAACGCTTTTGATGGTCGGCAGAGCCGCCTTGATCCGGCGGTCATCGGTAATCTCGCACGTAACCTTGTCCTGCGGCACATTGAAGTCCACGCGAACAAGAACCTTCTTGCCCTTGACGTTGAGTTGGTCGACGGTTTTAGCCACGGTGCGCTCCTTCGGTGCATTGTTGATCCACGAGGAAATGCAAAGTGCAAAATGAAAAGTGCAAAATGAGAAATGTCAGGCCGGCTGCTCCGATCCTGCATCGCGCTCATTTGCCATTTTGCATTTTGCATTTTGCATTTGTCATTTCCCTGGTTGTTCAAAAAAGGCTCACCCGCCGTCGCCGACGAGTGAGCCTTGGCGTTCAGTCGTTCAGCCTGGGTTACAGGCTGGCCATCTTCAGCACCAGGTCGGCGGACCGGTTGCTGTAGCCCCACTCGTTGTCGTACCACATGGTCACCTTGACCATGTCGTCGCCGATCACCATCGTGTTGTTGCTGTCGAAAATGCTGCTGGCTGGGCAGTGAACGATGTCGCTGCTGACCAGCGGATCGGTGACGAACTCGATGATGCCCTTCATCGGGCCGGCGGCCGCGGCCTTGATGATCGTGTTGATCTCCTCGGCGCTGGTCTTGCGGGCGGCCACGAAGGTCAGGTCGGTGATCGAGCCGGTCGGCACGGGCACCCGCAGGGAGTAGCCGTGCAGCTTGCCCTTGAGCGCCGGCACGACTTCGCCGAGCGCCTTGGCGGCGCCGGTGGTCGACGGCACGATGTTCACCGCCGCCGCCCGGCCTCGACGCTTGTCCTTATACGGCATGTCCAGGATCGCCTGGTCGTTGGTGTAGGCGTGCACCGTGGTCATCAGGCCCTTCACGATGCCGATCTGCTCGTGAAGAATCTTGGCCACGGGCGCCAGCGAATTCGTCGTGCAGCTCGCGTTCGACACGCACAGGTGCCCGGCCTTGAGTTGGTCGTCGTTCACGCCCAGCACGATCGTCGCATCGACCTTGTCCTTGGCGGGGGCGCTCAGCAGCACCTTCTTGGCGCCCGCGACGATGTGGCTGTCATAGCCCGGCTTGCCGTCCGCGGCCCGGCTGGTGAATCGGCCGGTCGACTCGATGACCACCTGGGCGCCCAACTTGCCCCACGGCAACTTGCTCGGGTCCTTCTCAGCCAGGATGGGGATTTCCTTGCCGTTGACGACGATGGCAGCGCCCCTGGCCTCGACCGTGCCCGGGAAGCGGCGCTGGGTGGTGTCGTACTTGAACATGTAAGCCAACATGTCGGCGTCGAACAGATCGTTGATCGCGACGATGTCGAACTTGTTCGGCTGCTCCGCCATGACGCGGGCCACGAGGCGCCCGATGCGCCCGAACCCATTGATGCCAACCTTGACCGCTGCCATAGGAACCGTCCTTTCCGACGAGTATGAAGTACATTCGCGGAGTCGGAAAACCAACCCCGAATTCGGCGGGTCAAACTACTGGCAAACCGCTGTCGTGTCAAGCCTCGGAAAGCGAACGCGAGAGGAATGCGATGTGGCGGGATATGGCCGGTCCCGAAGTCTGTCTTGCCAAAGCGGGGCCTTCGTCCCGCGCACTCCAAAAGCGGGCTGCGCCCGCGAAGAGAGTCAATGCTGGACGCCGGACGGGCGACGCTACTACGCCTCGACCGCCTGCGGCGGCCTCGACACCGCACTGGACAAACGGCGAAGAGGTCGCGCCGCCACTTGCCCGGACCACACCCCATGCGGAATTTTACCCTAACAATTACTTGACATATTCGGGACCTGTGCTATCAATTCAGGTTGGCTTGCCCGGTGGCGCCTGGCCCCGCTGGACCGGGCGGGGGCAACCGGTTGGTTGGGAATACGAACTTGGGGCAGGCAGGGCGAACGCGACATGATGCAACCATGGAACCTTGGAACCTTGCTCGCAAATTCATATTTTACAGGTACTTAGCAAGGTTACATCAACAGTGGCATGTAACCTTGCCTATCCGTGCTGTAAGTGATTACGGGAGCGATACTTCGGAAGGTTGCACAGC
>JAQTVL010000264.1:2314-6487 GCA_028706835.1 Phycisphaerae bacterium
TCCGTGGGGGCGGCGCGGAGGGGAGTGTATTACCTTAGTAAGACAGTTCCACGTGGAACATTCCCCCGAGGCTCGGTTGACAACCACCCAGCCGCCGGCCAGTCACTTGCCCGCCTTGCGCGTCTCGGCGTGGTAGGTCGCCACGCCCATGCAGGCGTTCACCCGGCCCGACGCGGAGTCCAGCTTCGACAGGTACGCGTCCAGTTCCTTCGGCTTGTACTGCTCAGCCAGCACGTAGCCGAGCGCCCGTGCGACCGCGGACCCGTATTGCTGGGCGCGGACTTTCAGGGCGTATTCGACGGCGGTCGTGTCCTCGGGGCGAGTGTCGGCCTGGCGATCGATCTTGCCCATGCGGACGAGCATCGACACCAGGATCGGCCCGCAGGTCCCCGTGAACACGTTGTCTTTGATGTTCTCCTCAGCGGTGCGGATCGCCCGGCTGGCCATCGCCTGGGCGCCTTCGCGGTCCTTCCGAGCCGCCTCGACCATGGCGATGAAGGTGTAGCCCATCGCCCGCTGGATGATCGTCTGGTCGGTCGACGGGTCGTAGGGGACCGGGCGGCGAGTCTGGCGGTCGATCCGCGGCGGCTGCACGACGCGGGCCGTGATCCCCGATGCGCCCGCGATCGCCTTCTGGTAGGCGGCCTCGTCGGCGGCGGTGAGCGCCTTGGCCAGCTCCTCGAACAGCAGACCCCGGTAGCCCTTCTCGATGGCGTCAGCCGGCGGCAGCGGCCAGCGCTGGACGTTGGGCGGAAGCTGGCTCCAGGCCTTGCGGAACGTCGCCTCCGACTTGCAGTCGTCGATGTCGACGGTGACCAGGTCGCGCATGACCGGCTCCTTGATGCCGGCAGCCGTCTCGCGTGCGCCGGCCGGGTCGCCCGCCAGCGCCTGCATCGTCGCGATGGCGCCGAGCACCTTGTCGCGGATGGGCTTGGTGGCCTCGCCATCGGCGGTGGTGCGGGCGGCGGCGAAGTCGCCGTTGCGGGCCTGGGCCGCGGCGATCTCGCCCCACGCCCGCGCCCGCCAGGCGATGTTCTTGAACTCGTCCGCCAGCTCGCCCGCCCGGTTCACGTTCTTGGCCAGCGCGAGCGCCTGGATGATCTCGATCTGCGCGTTCCCCCGCTCGGTGTCCTCCTCGATCTCGCCAACCACCTTGCGGGCCCGCTCGAACTGGCCCCGCCGGGCCAACTCGCCCGCAAGCACTTCCTTGTAGTACCAGCGGTGAGGCTGGGCGAAGATCAACTTGCCGAGCGTCTCGGCCGACTCCTCGTCGTTGACGCGAATCAGGATGCGGACGATTTCCCAGCTCAGCGTCGACTGCTCGCGCACGTCGGCGATGTTCGGCAGGTCGTTCTGCGCCCGGCGAAGCCAGTTGCCGACGACATTGTCCGCCTGCGTGGCGGGCGCAGTGGTGGGCTGTGCCACGGCGGCTCCGCCTACAACAGCGACCGCGAGGGCGATGATGACGACGCATCTCGATCGGATCATAGTGTGGCTCCCGGAGAAACTCTCAGCTTTCAGCATCCTTCGGCTGACCGCTAACCGCTTCCTTGCTGACCGCTATCTTAACTGCATCATGTCATTCGTGCTCGCCGGGACTCCGCGGTCCGGGCGGGTCGCGGGCAGTTTCACGCCCTTGGCGGCGGCCTCCGCCAGGTAGCCCAGCGCGTACGGCGTCGAGCGGAACGTCTGGCCGAAATACTTCGCGTGCTTCGACGAGCCGGTCAGGTCCAGCAGTTTGACCATCGTCTTGAGATACCGCGGCTCGCCGGTCTGCTGCCACAGGTAGCCGTAGGCCATCGCCATATTGCCGGTGTAGCCGTGGAGTTTCTGCTCATCAACCGCGTAGTCGGCCACGAACTTGATCGTCTTGGCCACGTCGTCGTCCGGGCGGATCCACTGCGACTGGATCATGCCCTCCAGCGCGACGCCGACCATGAACCGCTGGCTGGCGGCCTTGTCGAACTCGGTGTTCTTGCGGATGAACGCGACGCCCAACTTGAGCAACGCGCTGGCCCGATCCACGTACTTCTGCTCGCCGGTGAACTCATACGCGCACCACAGGATGTGCAGCCGATGGCCGTTGCCGCGGCACTGCCGCCAGCCAGCCATGAAGTTGTTCTGCATCGCCTCGGCGTGGTTGAAAGTCTCGAACATGACCTGCCTGGCCCACCAGTCGCCGAGCATCTGCCAGCGCATCACGACGCTGGCGATCTTCGCGTGGTTGAACTCCTCGCTGAAATACGGCGTGCCGTCGTCGATCGCGGCGTGGTACCGCGGCGGGCAGTAGTGGCAGGCCCCGATCTGCGTCGGCTCGGTGCAGTAGTGGTTGATGAACACGTCGGCTGTATACGCCCCCGCCCGCAGGCCGTGGTCGAGGAACCGCCAGTCGCCAGTGCGGGCCCACTGGTAGACCATGGCCATGCCGTAGTCGTAGTAGTTGCCGTTCCACGACAGGTTCTTGGCCGGGTCCTTGAAGTCCGGCCCCTCGACGCCGATCCGGAAGAACGAGTCGCCCCAGTTCATCCAGCCGTAGCCGTCGACCGTGACGGACTTGATGACCTCGCCGGCCTTGTCCTTCCGCGTCTCGGTCAACCCCTCCTCGACGTTCTTGACGATCTCGGTCATGGAGTCGGCCATCGACTGATCGTAGTGCTTGGCGCTCTTGGCGAAGTCGCCATAGTCGGCGTCCGCCGACGCGATCGGGCCCCAGGCCTGCGTCTTCTGGCAATACCAGGCCGGCTCAGCGACGGGGAACAGCGGGACGTTGGTGGCGGCGAAGACAGCGTCCAGAGCTTCGGGTTTGGCGTTGCCGTCGTGGAGCAGCAGGGCGATTCGGTGGGAGCGGGCTTGGCCGATGAAGAGTTCTTGGGACGTCACGTTTCCATGATGCGCTGCTCCGCGCGGGTAAAGGCCGATCAGAACATCCCGAGTCTCTCTAGACACCAGTAGTTCCTTCGGGTGCATCTGCCAGAAGTCTCGAATGGTAACAGCCACGCCCGCATCCGCCCCCGCGGCATTCACTCCAAGGTAGAACTTCGGCCTCCCGATAGAGATAACCTCGCCTTCCCAGTTAGCCCGTATCAGGAAATGCCCGGGGTGGCCCCGGTCGTCATGACTGTCAACAACCCATCCACTTCGCGACCATGCCTGCTGCACCAATGGAACCCCCATCTGCCAGCACAGCGACAGGTCGTCCAAGTCAATCTTGTTCGCCACCACCACGCCGAGCTTGTTGATGAACGTGTAGTCGATGAACACCCGCGGCGAGTTGGCGTAGGCGTAGACGCGGGCCTCGAACATCAGGCCGGGGCCTTTGTTCTTGCCCTCCTCGGCCTTGGTCATGTCCACTTTCTTGTCCGGCTCGTCGGTCATGCGCGGAATCTCGGCCACCGCGCCGACGGTGTTCGAGTCCTTGAACTTGCCCGTGAGCAGCACCACCGCCCGCATCGGGCCGGATTCGAGCACCTCGACCTTGGCGGACCCCGGCTCGACCTCGGTGAACGTCTTGCCGCCGACCGTGCAGCCGCTGCCCTTCGAGCCGGAGATCACCTGGGTATAGTCACTCGCCCGCGAGCTTCCGCTCGCGGCTCGAAAGGATGCCGACTCGATCACGCCGGGCAGGTTGGCCGACAGGTCCAGTTTCACCGGGCCGGTGACGATCGTCGCCTTGCCGGCCTTCTCGTCGGCAGTCACCTTCAGGGGCGAATCCTTGAGGTCCCCTCTCCCCGACCCTCCCCCCATGGGGGAGGGAGAATCGGCCGACCCTCCCCCGGCGGGGGAGGGAGTATTCGTCAGCGTGATCGTCTTGCTGCCCTTCGCCGGCACGCTCAGCAGGCAGGACACATGCACCCACCGCACCGAGCCAACCCCCGGCCGGCCGGCATCCGCCACCCAGCGCTGGGCCTCGCGGAAGCTCGCGGGGATCGGTTTGCCGGCGTCGTCCAGCAGGCAGAGCGTCCGCGGGTCGGTCACCGCGCCCGCGGGCAGCGGCAGGCCGAAGGTCACCGGCTCGTCCACGCGGTCAAACCCGGCCCGCTCGGCAACGGTCAGCTTGACCGACAGGGGCGCGTCAGCCGCGAGGGAAGCCTGTGCGAACGGCAGAATCATCATCGCCACGGCAAGGCAAGTAGCGAATCGCATGGCGGCCTCCTCTGGCCTCTCGTTCGTAGG
>JAQTVL010000265.1 GCA_028706835.1 Phycisphaerae bacterium
CCGCGGCTCGCGCGACAGATACGCGCTGGCCGCATACATCTCCTCGCCGATCAGCGTGTAATCGCAGGTCGTAATGAAGAATGGAATCTGGCTCCAGACATCCGTGCCCGCGATCTGGATCGCCTTGGTCACCGCCCCGGTCTCGCTCAGCAGCAGTGCCTCGGCCATGAACTGCCCGAAGAAGAAGCACGTCGCCGGCTTCTCGCGAAGCAGCATCCCTTCCACCGCCGTCGCATACGCGAACTGCGTGTCCGCGACGTAGGAGATGTTGTCCTCGCGATAGGCGTCGGGCCGCCCGACTCGCACGCACGCCTCGCGTACCATTTCCTGGCTGACCTGCATCACCAGGTAGTCGTTGCAGGTGACCTTCATGTCCGCGCCGTATTCCGCCACGCGCTCCGACAACTTGCCCAGCATGTTCAACGCCGAAATCGTGACCACGTCGCCCACGCCGCCCAGGCCGTGGCAGAAGAACACCGGTTTGCCCATCTCGGTCGCGCGCCCGAGCGATTCCTCGACGGCCTCCAGCCCGGCGATCCGCCGGATGTAGATGCTCGACGGATTCCGACGGGCGAGATTCACGAAATACAGGATCGCCGCGGAAACCAGGATCATCGCGATGAAGATGTTCATCTTCTGCCACGCGATCCAGTTGCTCCGCGGGATTGCGCCCACGCCTGCGGTCTCGGCCAGGGTCTTTCCCTCCCGCGTCACCGCCAGCTTCACGTAGTAGGTCGTGTTGTACTTCAGAACGGCGGGCGCAAATCCGCCCGGCGCCTTCGCGTCCGGCATGAAGCACTTGGTCACTTCGAGCGCGTGGAAGTCGGCGTTCCCGGCCTTTCGGCCGAATCGTCCGGGGAAATCCGACATCTTCGGGCAGCCGGTCGCCGCCACGCGCGAAAGGCGTCGGAACGGTCCGTCCGGCTGCGTCGCGACGCGGACTTCATACCAGACGTCGGGAACGGCGT
Source organism: Phycisphaerae bacterium (assembly GCA_028706835.1). Lineage (GTDB taxonomy): Bacteria > Planctomycetota > Phycisphaerae > JAJVII01 > JAJVII01 > STB-87. The sequence continues at coordinate 969 of JAQTVL010000265.1, forward strand.
CGTAGCTCATCTTCCGCCACGTGATCATCAGCGCGTCCCCCGCATCGTTGGGGCGGTCGATGACTTTGAACTCGGCTGGCGCGGGCAGGGCGGGAGCGGCTTGGGTCGTCGGCTGAGTTGCAGCCGCCGCGCTTGTCGGCGTGGGTGATTCGATTCGGGTCGTCGCCGTCTGCGCGGCTGCGGGCGTCACAATGAAAAGCACGCCGAGGCAGACCGCGAAGGCGAGGGCAGCGACGACCCCACCGGGTTTACTCACGTCAAAACCTCCCTTCCGCGTTGCACTGGCCGTGGCCGCCACGGTACTCTGCCCGGCCGCGGGCCTTCGGGCCGCAACCTTATCGCATACCGGCCAAATCCCCGCAAGACTTTTTCGGTGTTTGACAATTTCCCCCCGGCTGGACATGCTATGGGGGCACGTCAGCGCGATGGTCAATGAAGCGAGGTTCGGATGGCGCCACTCTGGTTCTGGGCGGTATTCCTCTTTGGCTCCGGCTGCTGCATCGGCAGCTTCCTCAACGTCGTCATCTGGCGGCTGCCGCGGCATGGGTCGGTCGCCAAGCCGGCTCATTCCTACTGCCCGCATTGCAGCAACCCCATCGCGTGGTACGACAACATCCCCCTGCTCAGTTGGCTCATTCTCCGGGCGAACTGCCGGCGGTGCGGCCAGCCGATCTCCGTCCGCTATCCGCTGGTCGAACTGGCGACAGGCCTGCTGTTTCTCGGCCTGCTGCTGGGCATCTATGCCGGGCCATTGCGGCAGGACATTGGGCATTGGCCGCTAAACTGGCCCGGCTATGCCGCGGCGCTGATCGTCATGTCGGGCCTGCTGGCCGGCTCGATCATCGACCTGGAGCATTTCTTCATCCCGCTCTCGGTGGTCTGGCTGGGCGGGCTGGCGACGGTCGCTTTGGCGGCGGTATTTCCCGGCCGGCCGGGCGCGGAATGGCTGCCGCTGGCCTCGCCGCGAATGGCCGCCTGGGCCGTCGGCGGGACCGGTGGGCTTCTGGTCTCGATGCTGCTGCTGCAACTGGGCATCCTGCCGTTGAGCTTCGCCGAGGCGGACGCTGAGGCTGCTGCTGAGTCGCCGCCGGCTGCCACGACGCAACGGCCGGAGAGCGTGGGCGTGACCGTCGGGGCGCGGCGGGAGGTGCTCAAGGAAGTGCTGTTCCTGCTGCCGGTGATCGCCGGCGGGATCATCTGGGCGGTGCTGACGTCCGATGGCGGCCCGCTGGAGCGGACTTGGCTGCGATGGACTGCGTGGCCTCACCTGCTCGGGCTGAGCGGATCGTTGTTTGGCCTGCTGATCGGCGGGGCGGTGGTCTGGTTCGTGCGAATCATCGGGACGCTGGTGGCTGGGCGCGAGGCGATGGGCCTCGGCGACGTTCACCTGCTTGCGGCGGCGGGTGCGTTGCTCGGTTGGGGCGGGGCGCTGCTGGCGTTCTTCATCGCGCCGTTCTTCGGCATCGTGGTAGGCCTGGTCCAACTGATCCGCCACGGCCGGCGGGAACTGCCCTTCGGCCCTTACCTGAGCCTGGGCGTGCTGGTGGTGCTGATGTATTACGATCGCCTGGAGGCCTGGCTGGCCCCGCCGTTGCGGATGCTGTTTGCCCCGAATTCGCCGTGACGAGCGCGATCTGGACACGCAGGCCGGCGGATGGCGACGAAGTGGGACGATCCCTCGGCATGACACGCAAAGACGGAGTGTCGATATGAGAATTCGCGTGATCGTCGGGATGATGATGGCTTCGTGCGTGTTGGCTGGTCAGGTTGCCGGGGCAGCCGCGGAACAGGCCCGTCAGTTGCTCGATAGCGTCAAGCCGCCCTCCGGCGGGTTATGTCTGCATCTCGGCGTTTCGGACGCCGCAAGCCTGGTGAAACTGGCGGAGGGTCGCAAGGCGTACGTGCAGGGCGTGGTCTCGGATCGGGATCGCGCCGAGCGGTTGCGGGCCGCGTTGTCGGCATCCGAAACCGCTGACCGGATATCGGTTGTATGGCGTCGGACGCCACACCTTCCGTATCTGGACGATCTGGTCAATACGATCGTCGCCGAAGGCTGGGGCACGGGCGACCTCAAGGGCCTGGAGCTTTCGGAGGTCGTTCGGGTGCTCTGTCCGGGAGGGGTGGCGGTGGTGGGCAGCGACGCGGGGTCCGACGCCGATTCGCTCCTCGCCGAAGCCGGCAGGATCGCGCTGGCCAAGGCCGAGAAGTTGCCGCTGAAGGGGGCGTGGATCAAGATCACCAAGCAACTCAACCCCCAGTATGGAGAATGGACGGAGCCATCCGGCGGCCCCGACCAGACGCGGGTCTGTCACGATCAGGTGATTGCCCCCGGCAAGGAGATCCGCTGGATCAACACCCCGGTGTGGGCGGAGATGTCGGGGTCTTATTACGGAGAGATCCTCGCCGGGGGAAAGACCTTTCACGAAGAGCTGGAGATCATCAAGCCCGGATCGGCAATGTGGACGCTGATTGCCCGGGACGCCTTCAACGGCAGCGAGATTTGGCGAGAGCCCCTGGGGGCGGCTGCGCCCATCGTTTGCGCGGACAATACGCATGTCTTTCTGGTCGAGAACGGAACGTTCGTGTCCAGGGACGCGGCCACCGGAAAGGTCGCCAAGTCGTACTTTCCCGTCCCTCGATCGGGGATGTACGCATCGTCCGTCGGGAACCGGCTGCTTCGCGGCGGGGACGCCATCGATAAGGAATCCGGCCAGGTGGCCTGGTCGCGGGGCGCCGTGTGCCAGCCCGCAGCCATGAACGGCGTCGCGTACCTGCTCGTCAAGGATGGCGTGGAGGCCGTGAACGTTGCGGACGGCAAGACGATCTGGAAGGTGAATCCGCCGGAAATCAACGTCCCGCGATTCCGGAATTCCGTCATGTGTGCGGGGGACAACGTGTATGTGCTGATGGTTCTCGGCGACAAGAAACACCAGACCGTGGTGGCCCTTGCCCGCGCGGACGGCAAGACACGCTGGTCCGACGTTCGCGATTGCGACTACACGGGACTGCCGGCTCTAATGTTCCGCGATCAGGTCTGGACATCGAGGATGGTGCCCTCCGCGATCAAGAACCAGCAGAATTATGAACATACGGTACTCGATGCCGCGACGGGAAAAGAGGTCAAGGCCTTTCGCGCTCCGGGGCATATCATGAGCCGGTGCTGGGGCTTTCGTGCAGCCGAACGGTTTGTGATGTATGAGCAACGGTATTACGTGGATCGCACGTCGTTCGAGACGTTTGTGCAGGAAGGCATTCGTTCCGCATGTTACGTCGGGCAATTTCTGGGTTATGGCCTGGAGTACAATCTGCCCCACCTCTGCTTTTGCCAGACCTCGATACGCGGCGTCGTCGCAGTTTCGGGCGGAAGCCATATTCCCACGAGCGAGGCCGGTCCCTCGTTGATCAAGGAATCCGTTGCGGCGATCGGCACGCCGGCGGGGCCGGGCGACTGGCCGGTCTATCGTGCCGACGGGGCTCGCGCCAACGCCCACGCGGGGGAATTGCCGGCGCAGCTCAAGAAACTCTGGTCGGTGAAACTGGGGCCCGGCGCACTTGCCCAGGCCACTTCGGCGATGGGCATGGTCTTTGTCGCCGACACGGAGAAGCATCGCGTGGTGGCGTTCGACGCGGCGACCGGCGGGCAGAAATGGGCCTTCGCGGCGGAGGGCCGCGTGCCGTTTTCACCCACCTACTACAAAGGGCTCTGCCTGTTTGGAGACCGGAACGGGTGGGTCTATTGCCTTGATGCCGCGACCGGGAAACCGATCTGGAGATTCCAGGCGGCGCCGCGGCAGAAGTACATGTCCGCCTTTGGCCAGATGGAATCCGCCTGGCCGGTCAATAGCGGCGTGCTCATTTTCCAGGACAATGCTTACTTCATCGCGGGGCGTTGCGGAACCATGGATGGCGGGTTGTATCTGTATTCCGTCGATCCGGCGACCGGCCAGGCGCGCTGGACGGAGAACATCACCGCGAACCTTCCAACGGATATGTTGACCACGGATGGGAAATCGCTGTTCCTGCTTCGGGGGGCGGTGAACCCCGCGAACGGAAAGCTTGCGGAAAGCCCCGCTCCGACAGGCGTGCTCATCGGGGGGGCCTCGTGGCAGGGCAAGGCCTCCATTCTGGACCTGCTGGAGCAGAACCTGATTGCGCTAAGCGACCGCAAGGATCTTCCGCACGACAATCGGAATTCCGGCGAGATGCTTGCCTTCGACAAGAAGCGAACGGTGGCGTCGCAACGCTACTGCAAACAGGGCAGAAAGGATTTCATTCCCGCGAACAACGGGCGTTTCTGCGTGGTCTGCAATGGCGAGTCCAACTGGACGAAGTTGTTTACATCCCAGCAGTTCCTGGGAATAGTCCTGGCTGGGGATCGCGTGTATTGCGCGGGCCGGCCGGAGTTTCGCGATTCAAAGGACAGCCCCGAATTGTGGGTTCTTTCCGCCTCGGACGGAACGGAACTACAGAAGCTTCCGATCGATGGAATCCCCGCGATAGACGGCCTGTCCGCGGGCGGCGGACGGATATTCGTATCGACGGTCGACGGTCAGGTGCTCTGCTATGGCGCCAAATAAGACAACGCCGGCACGGCCATGACCCGTCAGGGGGCTCCGAAACCCGCCGCCTTCAATGGCGGCACGGCGGCCCGCGCCGCCGCGCCGGGATTGTCGCCGCAGGTGTACAACTCCACCGTTGCGAAGCGGTCGTAACCCGCAGCCGACAACGCCCGATACGCCGCGGCAAAGTCGTAGCTGCCCGTACCGGGGATCATGTGGTAGTGCTTTCGGCCGGGCAGGTCCTCGATGTGGACGTTCCAGATTCGCCCCTTCAATTTGCTGATCGCGTCGGCTGGCGACTCGCCCATCACGAACACGTGGCCGAGGTCCAGGTTCGCGCCCAGCAGCGGCGAGCCGACGCGGTCAATCACCTCTGCCAGTTCCGCCGAGGTCTCGATGAACAGCGCCGGCTCGGTTTCGATGCCGATGCGGATGCCGCCCGCAGCGGCCGCCCGGTCGCAGACGCGCTTGAGGTTCTCCACCAGCACCCGCCACGCCTCTTTCGGCGGAATCAGCAGCCGGCCGGACGTGATCGAGATGTTCTTGGCTCCCAGCCAACTGGCGATCTGGAGCGTCAGTTCGATGAACACCAGGCGATCGTCGCGCATCTTCTGCTGCGGGCTGACCAGCGACGGCTCGAAGAACGGTTCGGGCGGCGCGTCGCGGAAGTACCCGAACGTGCAGTTGGCGTTGATGTTGCTGATCGACAGGCCCAGCGAGTCGAGGCGGGCGCGGAGTTTGGCGGCGTCGGCCTGCGTGAACGTCGGCGGCCAGATGTGCGGTTTGTCGCCGAGCAGTTCGATGCCGGCGTAACCGGCTGCGGCGATATCGGCGACAGCCTCGTCCAGCGAGAAACGCCCATACGCATTGGTGGAAAACGCGAGCGGAATCATGGGGCCTCCGAAAAACAGTGGTCAGTGATCAGTGGTCAGTGGTCAGTTGTGGAAGAAATCCC
>JAQTVL010000266.1 GCA_028706835.1 Phycisphaerae bacterium
GTAGGGCACGTAAAACGTCCAGCCGGTGTCCGGGCCGCCGAGCGCGACCGAGACCAGCACCAGCAGGCCGCCGCCGGCGAAGAAATACCACGACAGAAGGTTCAGGCGGGGAAACGCGACATCCTCAGCCCCGATCAGGATCGGCAGGAAGAAGTTGCCGAAGATCGACGGGATGGCGGGGATGACGAACAGGAAGATCATCGCCACGCCGTGCAGCGTGAGCAGCCGGTTGTAGGCGTCATGGGACAGCAGCCTAGACCCCGGCGACCAGAGGTTCAACCGGAACGTGACAGCGAAGCCGACGGCCGTGAGGAAGAAGCTGACGATGACGACCAGGTACATGATGCCGATCCGCTTGTGATCGGTGGTGGTCAACCAGGACCAGACGCCCCGCCGGGCGTTGAGGTAATTCGGGATGTCCGCCGCAACTTCGGTCATGTGCGATCCTGTGCCATTGTCACTTCTCCAGCCAGCCGGGAGAACCGGCCTCCCGTAGATTTCGCAGCAGGGGCGACACCAGCATGGGAATCATGGGAAGCATAGGAATTATGATTCACATACTTCCCATTCTTCCCATCATTCCCATTTGGCTCCTCCAATCCGCGGAGGGCATCCGCGCTTCACAAACCGCCCTTCTCTGCCAGTAGTCTCTTCCTCTTTCTCCCTTGCCGCAGCACGTAGACCAGAAACGTCACCGCGACCACTCCGGTCACCAGCAGGATGAACCGGTCCACCGCGAGCTGCCGCGCACCGGTCTTCGGGTCGCGGGCGTAGCACAGTTCCTGAATGTTCTGAATGAACGACCGCGGCCGCGAGGCCTTCGCGTCGGCCAACGCCAGCTCCATCTCCGCCGGCTCGATCCTCAGCCCATTTAGGTATCGCACGATCTTGCCTTCGCGCGACAGGAACACCACCGTGGCGGCGTGCGTGAAGTCCACGCCGTTGGGGTTGGCGATGTAGTTGAAGCCGACCGCGTCGGTGATCCGCTTGATGTTCTCCGGGTCGCCGGTGAGGAACCGCCAGTCGCCCATCGCCGGCCGCTTCCGCGTCATCGTCCCGAGCAGGGCGTCGCGCCGCACAGCCGCAATCGCGGGCGTGTCCTTCGGGTTGAAGCTGATCGAGATCAGCCGGTAGTCCACGCCGGGTCTGGCGTCCGCCTGGTCCGCCGCCTTGGCCACCTCGTCCAGCAATCGCGGGCAGATGCCGGGACAGCCGAAGTAGATCAGCGTGAGAACGACCGGTTTGTCGAGCAGCGTGCTGAGCTGAACCTTCTGCCCAGCCTCGTCGGTGAAGATCATCTGGTCCGCGGGGATGGTCTGCCCGAGATGCTCGGCGATGCCGACAGTGGGAGCGTTCTGCGCGAGGGCGGACGAAACGATCAGCAGCGGCACGGCCAACACAAAAAAGGGGACATCCTTAATTATCGAAATTAAGGATGTCCCCTTTTTCGACCTCTCATCTGCTGTTTTGCATTTTGCACTCTGCATTCTGCATTTCCTTTTGTGGAGTGCGGGAGCGCAGCTCCCGCTTTCGCTCGTCGAACGCAACTCCGCCAGACCACAGCGGTAGCTGCGCTACCGCACTCCACAAACAGCGAAGACTCCCGCTTCACGTCTCCCGGAACCGCCGCGACATCTCCATCATCGGATCGCCGGCGGCCACCATGGGATATCGGCTGACGAACCACGCCACGAACAGGCCCAGCAGACCCACGCAGAACAGCAGCGGGCCGACTTCCTGCCACCCGATCGCCGGACCAGCCGAATGATACGGCCGCGCGATCAGCCAGTATAGGTCGAGCAGTTGCCCGCCGATCAGCAGCAGCGACGTTGCAACGAGCAATCGCGGGCTCATCTTCGCCCGGCGGGGCAGCAGCACCAGGAACGGGATGGCGAACCGAACCAGGGCCAGCGCGACCGAAACGCCCAGCCACCGGCCCCCTGCCCGCTCGACCATGTAGAACGACTCCTCGGGCAGGTTGGCATACCACGTGAGCATGTACTGGCTGAACGCGATGTAGCCCCAGAAGCTGACGAACGCGAACATCAGGCCGCCGAAACTGTATAGCCGCCCGTCGGAGACCAGGCTCCGCGGCAGCCGGCCGGTCGCCCGCAGCCAGACCGTCGCCAGCGCCAGCGTGGCCAAGCCTGTCACCGTGAACCCGGCGAAGATGTAGACGCCGAACATCGTGCTGATCCAGTTCGGTTCCAGGCTCATCAGCCAATCGACCGACGCCGCGGTGAGCGTCACCGCGAAGACGAGCATGAAGGGCGCAGAGACCGCGCGCATCCGCAGCAGCGACGCGAGCGACTTTGCCGCATCGGCCCGGTCCTGCCGGACGGATCGCCGGACGAAGTGCCACGCGAAGGCCGACCAGAGCAGCACGCAGGCAGCCCCGCGGGCGAGGAAGAAAGGTGCGTTCAGATACTCCCGGCGGACGTGAATCTCGTGGTCGCCGTGGTCGCCCAGCCAGGGGAACAGATCGAATCGGTTCGGGAACAGCACGAACAACGCGACCGGGATGAACAGGACCGGCGTCAACCAGAGACTGGCGGCCAGCATGTCCGCCACCCGCTTGACCACCACCGACCAGATCGAGTGCGTCAGGTAGTGCAGCGCCAGGAAGAACAGGCTGCCCAGGCTGATCGACACGACGAAGCAGAACGCCCACAACCAGCCGACCGCGAAGCAGGAGCGATCGTGCTGGTTGCGGAGCGCGAGGGCGCACAGGGCGGCGCCGAGGATCATGAGTGCGATCGCAACCGCCGCCAGTCGCCGCGCCGGTCGCGGCGGCGGAACATCGATGGGCAGGAGGGCGTCAGCGTGTTCCATCATGGCGCACCGCCCCCTTCCTCCCTCCCCTTGGGGGGAGGGCCGGGGAGAGGGGCGAGCGCAAAGGGGACATCCTTAATTTCGGAAATTAAGGATGTCCCCTTTTTGCCCTCAGGTTGCGTCGCCGCGCCGGGGCTCATCGATAGCTGCAACGCCCGGACGTAGTAGATCACCTTCCAGCGGTCCTCCGGCGACAGCTTGTCGCGATAGGACGGCATCTTCGGCGTGCCCTTGGTGATGATGTGGAATATCGTGCCGTCGGCGTACCCGCGGGCCTGGTCGGTGTGCAGCGTCGGCGGCGCGGGGAACCGGTTCGCCCCCGTCACCGGGCCGTTGCCCTCCCCTCGCGGGCCGTGGCAGACGATGCAGTAGATGTCGAACTGCGACCGGCCTCGCTGAACGTTGGCCACTGTCAGCGGGACGGGATTGGCGTGCCGCTTGCCCGCCCACTGGGCCTCAGCCAGTTCGTTGCCGAGGTAGTCGAATTCGTAGCGGTAGTAGTCCCGCGGCACGGCGCCGGCCGGCGGGTCGCGGTCCACCAAACGCTTCTCGCCGAACGTCCGGCCGAAGGTCGACTGCGTCTTGCCCTTCGGCTGGGCAGCCATGTCGTTGAGCCACTCGACGAACGGGATGCCGGCGAGCAGGAGCGGGATCGCGATCGCGAGAACCAGGAACGTCGCCAGCATCGCCTTGTAGGCAGGCGAGCCCCAGCGGGGATAGGTGCGGACAAGCAGGTTGTAGGCTTTGCGGGCGATCATGCAAAGGTCCCAATGACAAGTGATGCGTGCGGTCGCTGTCCGTTTGTTTGTGGAGTGCGGGAGCGCATCTCCCGCTTTCCTGCGAAGAGGCAAGCGACTGCCGGCTTCGGGGTGGAATGCCGAGGTGCAATCGCACACCGATCGAAAGCGGTAGCTTCGCTACCACACTCCACAAAAGGACACTCCTTGTTCGTCATTGCGATCACTCTTCGCACTCCACCAGCGGGCGGATTTCGCTGCAACCGCACTGCTCCAGTATTCGCCGAACGTCGGCGTCGGACATCTCGCCTTCGCCGCCGGTTTGGACCGCGACGGCGAATCGGTCGCACGTGATGTGTTTCATCACGTCGGAATCGTGCAGCGGCGAGTGCCATCTTCCCAGCCTGCAAAACACGATGATCGCGATCATCGTCGAGACGCAGGCGAACAGGACGAACAGCTCGAAGAAGATGGGCACGAACGCCTGCCAACTGAACAGCGGCTTGCCGCCGATGCGGATCGGATACTGGATCACGCTCAGGCCGCCGGTCAGCGCGACGGCGGCCAGCAGCCCCAGGAACGCCGCCGGGATCGTGACCCAGGCCAGCCGCGTGGGTTTCAGGCCCATCGCGTCGTCCAGGCCGTGGACCGGGTACGGGGTGTGGCAGTCCCAGCGCCGCGCGCCAGCCTCGCGGAACCGCCGGGCAGCGCCCAGCAGAGCGTCGGGCGAGTCGAACAAACCGACCACGCCGATTGGTTTGACTGCCACGTTGTCCATTGCAGACGAATCCTTCTATTGCCGGCGCCACGCGAAACGCCAAGGCGACAGCCGAGCCCATGACGATTCGCACTGTATCGCCGCACTCCAAGCGCGAACCGTTGCCCGGAAATGGGGACAGGCACCATTTCCGAAAAAGGACTCGGAGATGGTGCCAGTCCCCATTTCCTTCGCCCTTCGCACTTCTTCAGCGCTCCGCCGTCACTGCCTTCAACTCCGTCGACGCGACCGTCGGCAGGAAACGGCAGAACAACAGCACCAACGTGAGAAACACGCCGAAGCTGCCGGCCAGCAGGCCGATGTCCACCCACGTCGGGAAGAACATGCCCCAACTCGACGGCAGGCTGTCGCGGTGCAAACCCACCACTATGATGACGAACCGCTCCAGCCACATGCCGACGTTGACGGCGATCACGATCGGGTAGGTCAGCCAGGGCGAACGGCGAACCCGGCGCAACCACAGGAACTGCGGGGCGACGATGTTGCAGGCGATGGTGGTCCAGTAGGCCCAGGCGTAGGGGCCCGTCGCACGGGTGACGGTCTGGAACCACTCGGGGCCGAAGCCTGAATACCACGACATGAACACTTCCATGGCGTAGGCGTAGGCGACCATCAGGCTGGTGGCGATGATGATCTTGTTCATCAGCTCGACGTGCGACAGCGTGACGATGTGCTGGAGGCGGAACATCTTTCGCAGGATCAGCACGAGCGAAGCCACCATGGCGAAGCCGCTGAAGATGGCCCCCGCGACGAAATACGGCGGGAAGATCGTCGAGTGCCAGCCGTGCAGCACGGCTACGGCGAAATCGAACGACACGACGCTGTGGACCGAGATGACCAGGGCGGTGGCGAGGCCCGCGAACAGGATGTAGGCCTTCTCGTAGTGTCGCCACGCCCGGGCACTGCCCGACCAGCCGAGGCTGGCCAGGCCATAGAGGAACCGCGCGAGGGATGAGCGGGCGCGGTCGCGGGCGGTGGCCAAGTCCGGCAACAGGCCGGTATACCAGAACATCAGCGATACCAAGCCATAGGTGCCCACCGCGAACACGTCCCACTCCAGCGGCGAGCGGAAGTTCTGGTAGACGCTCATGTCGTTGGGGAACGGGATGAGCCAGAAGACGGCCTGCCACGGCCGGCCGGTGTGGAACAGCGGGAATTGCAGGGCGATGAAGACGGCGAAGAGGGTCATCGCCTCGGAGAACCGCGAGATCGACGTTCGCCACGTCTGGCGCAGCACGTAGAGGATGGCGGAGATGAGCGTGCCCGCGTGGCCGATGCCGATCCAGAACACGAAGTTGGTGATGTCGAACGCCCAGCCGACGGGCTGGTTGTTGCCCCACATGCCGATGCCCCGGCTGACGGTGAAGTAGAGGCAGAAGGCGAACAGGCCGGCCAGCGAGCCGGTGATCGAGATCGCGATCCACCATCGGAACGTGGGGAACGATTCGAGCGGGCGATAGATGTCGTCGTCGAGCTGGCGCGGGGACAGTCGGCCGTCGATGAGCGGCGCGGGGGCCAGGATGGAGTCGCCGCGGGTCATGCGCCGGCATCCTCCGGGTTGTCCACGCGGGCCAGGTAGGTGATCCGCGGCTTGGTGTTCAACTCCGCCAACACCTGGTAGCCGCGCGGCGAAGCAAGCAGGCTGGCGACCCGGCTAGCGGGGTCGTTCGCATCGCCGAAGACGATGGCGCCGGTCGGGCAGGCCCGCTGGCAGGCGGTGCGGATGTCGCCGTCTTTGATCTGCGTGTCGGTGTTGTAGGCGCGGAACTTGGCCTCGTTGATCCGCTGGAGGCAGAACGTACACTTCTCCATGACGCCGACACCGCGGACGGTGACTTGCGGGTTGGCGCGGAGCTCCTCGACCGGGTCGCGAAGTTGGAACTTCGGGTAGCGCAGGAAGTTGAACCGCCGCACTTTATACGGGCAGTTGTTCTGGCAATACCGCGTGCCCACGCAGCGGTTGTAGGACATCTCGTTGAGGCCCTCGGGGCTGTGGGCCGTCGCGTTCACCGGGCAGACCGTCTCGCACGGGGCCGTCTCGCAGTGCTGGCAGAGCATCGGCTGAAAGATGACCTTCGGATCGTTCTCGTCGCCGTCGGTGTAGCGATCGACCCGCAGCCAG
>JAQTVL010000267.1 GCA_028706835.1 Phycisphaerae bacterium
GTGACCCGCGAGCCGGCGATGCGATTGGCGTTGAGCAATGACTACCTGTGCGTATTGAAGGAAGACTACGATCAGAAGGCGATCTACATGCTGTCAGCCAAGACGGGCGAAGTCCTGTGGAACAGCAACCCGAAGGACGGGGGCGCCCCGCAGCCGATGCACTCGGTGATTATTGCGGGCGAGACGGCGTACGGGATCATCCCGCACGCGGGCCAGGGTTTCTACATGGCAGCGGTGGAGTGCAAGAGCGGCAAGCGGCTGTATAAGCAGGAATACAAGGACTACCAGAGCAAGCCGAAGATTACCTTGCTGCCGCAGGTGTATGGCGGCTATCTGGTTCTTGAACTGGAGGATCGCCAGGACTTCGAGGTGAAGGCGTTCGAGGCGAAGACAGGCAAGCTGGTTCACGACGTGAAGGACAAGGGCGTGGCCCCATTCGGCGTGCATGGCCGGCTGAGCGCGACGGTTCAGGCGGGGCGCGTGGTCATGCTCAGCAAGGACAAGTTGCAGGAGTAGGCCTGAACGAATGGAGCGGGGGCCGAGAGAGGAGCATTTACAGTACTCGGTCGCATCGTCATGGTCGTTGTTTTCGGGCTGATGGCAATGGAGTTTCCCGGCAGGGCGTTCAGTCAGACCGCCACCCCGGAGGTATTCCCTCCCGCGGCGCAGACAAAGAAAGATCACCCGCGTTTGCCGCTCCGCCCAACCGACACTCCGCTGGCGGCGGCTGGCGACGACCCGCGCTGCGACAAGTTGCTGGACAACCTCCATGCCCGGTTCAACGCAAACTCGCTGCCCGCGATGGCCTACCTGCACGGTCAGCCGGGCGATTCGATCACCATCGCTACCGCATTGCCGCCGCCGAGGCAGAGGCTGGCCAGCCCGAATCGCCCGCCGCGCCGCTTGAGTTCGTGCGCCAGGGTAGCCAGCACCCGCGTGCCGGACGCCCCGATCGGATGCCCGAGGGCGATCGCCCCGCCGTTGACGTTCACCCGCGACTCGTCGAGCTTGAGCAGCGTCAGACACGCGAGCATCTGGGCGGCGAACGCCTCGTTCAATTCGATCAGGTCGATCTGGGCCATCACGACGCCCGCCTTTTCGCAGGCGATCCGCATGGCCGCCACCGGTGCGGTGAACAGTTCCTTCGGCGCCCCGCCGCTGGTCGCATAGGCGACCACACGCGCCAGCGGCTTGCAGCCGAGTTTGTCCGCAACGGCTCGCGAGGCGACCACCACCGCCGCCGCGCCGTCGGATAGCCCGCTGGCGTTGCCGGCGGTCACGCTCCCGTCGGCGCCGAACACCGGCTTGAGCCTGGCCAATGCGTCAACCGTGCTGTCGGCCCGGATGCACTCGTCGGCGACGACCCGCGTGCTGCCCTTGCGGCCCTTGATCTCGATCGGGACGATCTCGTCGTTGAAACGCCCCGCCGTTGCCGCGGTCGCGGCCCGCTGATGACTCTGCACGGCGAACCGGTCCTGCTCGGCGCGGGAGACGCCGTGCTTCTGCGCTGCGTAGTCGGCGGCGCAACCCATGTGCCACTTCTCGAAGGCGCACCGCAGGCCGTCGTACACAAGCGTGTCGGTAAGCTGCTGGTCGCCGAACTTGACGCCCTCGCGCAACCCGCGAACGAGGAACGGCGCCCGGCTCATCGACTCGATCCCGCCGGCCAGCACGACGGATGCGTCGCCGGCCCGGATCGCCTGGGCGGCGAGCATCACGGCCTTCAGCCCGCTGCCGCAGACCTTGTTGACGGTGAACGCGGCCACCGAATCCGGCAGGCCCGCCGCCAGTGCAACCTGGCGGGCCGGCGCCTGCCCAAGCCCGGCGCCGATCACGTTGCCGATGATGACTTCTTCGACAAGGCCCGGCGCCACGCCCGCCCGACGGATCGCCTCAGCCGCGACGACGCCGCCGAGTGCCGGCGCCTCCAGCGACGACAAGCCGCCGAGGAACTTCCCCATCGGACTTCGGACTGCCGACAACAGCACGACATCGTTCATTTGACATCTCCTGTTCAGGTCGGCCGCGGGATGACGGCCGCCGCTGGGATAGTCTAGCAGTTCGTCTGGAATATAGTCCGCCGCCTGCCGGCAAGCAAGGCATCACAACCGCTACCCCACCTGCGCCATTGGCATCTTGCCCATGTTCGCCGGGTGCCCCGAGTGGGCCCACCGATGGCGTTCACGAGACGCCCGTGCCACCAGCCAACGACGCAACCGCCTCCCGCGGGGCATTCGTCAATTGCGGGTGAACTCTTTGACTGGTAGGATCAGGCCATTCCAGGAGGAACAGGCATTGCGTCGCCCCGATCCCACACGTCAGCAGGTCGTCCGGCGAATCATCGAGCGCGTGCGGGCGGCGATCGAGCAGGAACCACTGCTCCGCCGCCTGTCCGGGCAGCACGAATTGGCCAGCCTGCTGAACGCCCCGCTCCGCCTGGTTCGTGAAGCTCTCGACCAACTGGTGGCCGACGGGATATTGACGGTCACGCGTAACGGATATCACGTCACCCACCGCCCGGATCAGGACATTCCGATCCAGGGCGTCGTGCTGGTGAACGACACCGTCAGCCCCTCGCTGTTTAACGGCTCTATCAACCTGGGCGTCGACCGAGCCTGCCGGTGGCGGCGATGGACGTGCCAGGTTCGCTATGTCGAGCCCGCCAACGTGGAGGAGCGGCTGGAGGAGTTGGCCGAGGAAATGCCCGGGCGGCACGTCGGCTGGGCGCTGGCCCTGAATGTCGGCAATCCGTTGCTGAGGCGGTGGGCGAGTGTGGGCCGGCGAGTGGTTTTGGTGGACCGTACGCAGCCGGACTGCCCCGTGCCGGTCGTGGCGTTGGATCATGTCGGCGCTGCCCGGATGGCCATGGAGCATTTGCGGACACTGGGACACCGGCATGTCGGCTTGGTGGTCAAGGCCCCGGAATCGGACATCCAGACGTGTCTGGCCGAGGCGGCCCAACCGGGCCGGAACGGGTCCGCCCCGACTCCGATCCTTCCGGAGTGGACCACCCGTCTGCCCGCGATTTGGCGTCGCCAGGAGGACATCGAACTCGTCCGCCAGTGGGTGCGTCGGTTCCGGTCAGCCGACCCTCTCCACCGCCCGACCGCTGTCGTGGTTCGCAACGTATCCATTGCCACGCACTTTCTGGATCTCTGCGAGGTATGCGGCGTCCGGGTGCCGCACGAGTTGAGTGTGCTGGTCTGGGGAAGCCAGTTCGCCGGGGAACCGGGTCATCCGTTCACCTTGGCCAGCAGCGGCGCGGCGGCGGGCCTTGGCATCCGAGCCGCCGAGGTCATCGAGTCCGAGGAATTGTCGGCCAAGCCGGGAACGACGTTCCTTCAACCGGAGTTGCTCAATCCGGGGGCGACCGCCACAGCCCTCGGCTGAGGGTGTGGCCAGAGGACGGGCTTGGTTTACGTCAAACGACTGTACATTTTAGGAAACACCACAAGTTCTTTCTCCACAATATGTTGCGGATTGCGTTTCCACGGTATAACAGAAATGTTGTTTTGTCGCAACATCCTTGGAATCATTCGCTTTCGCGTCCCAAATGACAATTCTGCATGTAACCAATTACAAACAATAGAATTACGGATATTAATCACCATCGCCGGATCACCGCTGCCAGACGCTGGCACGCCGTTTGCTTCACAGACGGATGGATGGATCGGCTGTTGGCCCGCTCTTGGGTGCGAAGGTGAAACATTGCCTCTTCGCTGACGAGAGGCGTAGCTACGGAGTGGAAACTATGAAGATGACGTTGCGAAACCCGGCGGTGATGGCGTTGGCGGCTGGCGTGTTCTGCCTGCTGTCAGTCGGACGACCGGCCCAGGCGGACCTGTTGTTCAAGGACACCTTCGACGGCTTACACACCTACAGCAATGGTTGGACCGACAGGAACTATAACCTCAGCGTTGACCTCGATCATCGGCAAAGCGGCAGTTTGGTGACCAGCCCGACCTATATGCCTTACTCTAGTACGGGCGGCCCCGCTGTGCTGACTTGGCTCGGCAACCAGGGCGGGACTTACGCCCCAAGCGGATCGGGAAACGGCAGTCTGTATTCCCAAGGCGACTTTCGGGCCAGCCCGAACCACAACTTTACCAGCAGCACCGACCTCGCCGGCAACGGGTTCGTGGTGCAGTTCGACATGATCCAGTCCGCGGGCGGGTGGACGGGCTTCTACTTTGGGGCCCAGAACGGGTGGGTGACGCACGGCGGCTTCGGCGTGATCTTCCGCGATGATCAGCAGGTCCTGGTATTTGGGGCATCCGGCTCCGCAAGCAATCTCAATACCACCGCGGCGTATCGCACCATCAGAGCCGAGGTCAGCCTGTCGTCGTCGAACTGGGCCAGCGCTGGAGCCGCCGGGGCAGCCAAGACCATCCGGCTCTACGGCGACGGAACATTACTGGGCACCCTGAGCACGACGAACGCGTGGGCGTCCAACTACGTCACCCTGGAGAACGCTTCGACCACCGCTTTCTTTGACAACGTCTCGGTGAGCAGCATGGCCACGACCCCCGAGCCGGCGACGATGGCGTTCTTGGCAACCGGCGGGCTGAGCATGATCGGGGCTGGACTGCGCCGCCGCCGAGTGCGCTGACCTTCTACGCAGGATGAAACCATCGTACAGGCCCGGCTGGCGACCCAGCCGGGCCCGTTCTTTGTCCCTCTTCAGCGAAGGTCGCACCTGGCCTCGCCAAGCTCACCTTTCGGGCAATCTTCCGGTGGCATCCCCACGGAGTGTCCATTGGGGCGAGACCTCGTAAGTGTGTGCCCTGCACCACGTTGATGATCTTGTCCTCACAGAACAACAGCCATGTTGTTTTTTCGCAACATGCCGGAAATAGTGGACATCCACACCAAGAACAGAATTGATAACGCAACCGATTATCGGTGAATATGTTACGGATATGTACTATCGTTACCGGATTGTGTCTGCTGGGCATTGGCACGCCGTTTGCTCCTATACCCCGGTGTGAGAAGGCCATTGTGAGAACGCCCATAGTTGCCCCGCCGGACGATGCGTAAACGGCACCTCTGCCTCGTCCGCGGCGTGGACTACAACGCGGAGAAGGACCATGAAGACGACGTTGCGAAATCCGGCGGTGATAGCGCTGGCGGGAACTTTCCTGTTGCTGGGCGGGCTTTCGACGACACCCGTGCAAGCCGCCCTGATCTACGCTCAGAACTTTAACTCGCTTGCGGCTGCCAGCGATGTCGAGCAGGCGTCGCCGACGACCGTCAACGCCCAACTGGCGGGCATCAATTGGGTCATGTACTCCGACGGAAGGGGCGGCTGGGCTTACCACGAAGGGACCAGGACGAGCATCGTCAACACGGGTGGCGGGAACATGGCCATTCGCGAGGCATGGAACTCCGGCGGGATGCAGGGGACCGGTTTCAGCACCGAGTACTCACTGGCTCTCTACAAGCCAACGGTGTTCCCGTCCTTTCAGGACGTGAGCATCAGCGGGTATGTTGCCTGGGGCAGTTCGCCTGTCACCTACAGCTCCGCCAGCCAGCAGGGGCTGATCTTCCGCGCCGACGCCAACGCCAAGACCACCGGCCAGTCGTCGTTCGGCGGATCGTTCTACTTCGTTAGAGTCAGCGACCTCAATGGCCCCGATACGTTGAACCTCACTCGGGTTATCAGTGGCGCCGAGACCACCCTGGCCGGCACGGTCGTGTGGAAGAACGGCCACACCAACTACGACGGCATAACGAGCGGATATCTCAAGATCGACGTTCAGAACACGGGCGATAACTCGAGCGTGCTGGTGGACGCGCTGTTTTCCGGCGACCCGACGTTCGCCAACCCGGCCAGCGAGATCGTCGCGGCCCACTGGGCCGACTCCGCCAGTGCCCGCCTGACAGCCGGCGGCTCCGTTGGCTTCGCGGGAATCGAAACCATCAACCGCTACTACTACCAGCCGAACTGGACGTGGGACAACCTGGCGGTCGCGGAGCTCGTCCCCGAACCGGCGACGATGGCGTTCCTTACCCTAGGCGGCCTGAGCATGATCGGGGCTGGACTGCGCCGCCGCCGAGTACGCTGACCTTCGACGCGAGGTGAAACAATCGCGCAGGCCCGGCTGGCGACCCAGCCGGGCCTGTTCATTGCCCCTCGCTGACGAACGCCGCGCCTTCCCGCTCTGGTTCACCCCCCGAGCCATCTTCCTGTTGCATTCCAACCCCCGTCCCCGCATCATGTTCCCGTGTAAAGTAAAGGGGATCAGATGGCGTGGCCCGAGGCAGGACGTATGAAGAGACGTTATCTTATCACCGGCGCGGCGTTGCTTGCGTTGGGCGCCGCGCTGGCGGCGTTCGGCCTGCTTCGCCGCCCGGCCACGCCCCCGCCGGGGCCGGCGGTCGATTGGCCCATGTGGCGGTTCGACGCCGCCCGCACAGCCGCCTCGCCGCAGCAACT
>JAQTVL010000268.1 GCA_028706835.1 Phycisphaerae bacterium
GAACTGCCGCCGCGAGGCGGCTGCGCAGATCGCCCGGCAGCACCCCGGCGAAAGCTTCGGGGCGAGCATCCCGCCGGTCATCACGCCGGAATTTGTCCGCGACGAGATCGCCCGAGGCCGGGCCGTCATGCCCGCGAATATCAACCACCCCGAGTGCGAGCCGATGATCATCGGCCGGAATTTCCTCGTCAAGATCAACGCCAACATCGGCAACTCGGCGGTGCGAAGCGGCATCGCCGAGGAAGTGGAGAAGATGGTCTGGGCGACGCGCTGCGGGGCCGATACGGTGATGGACCTGTCGACCGGGCCGGCCATCCACGAGACGCGCGAGTGGATCATCCGAAACTCGCCCGTGCCGATCGGCACCGTGCCGATCTACCAGGCGCTGGAGAAGGTGGACGGCAAGCCGGAAGAGCTGACCTGGGACATCTTCCGCCAGACGCTCATCGAGCAGGCGGAGCAGGGCGTCAGCTACATGACCATTCACGCCGCCGTGCTGCTGCGGTTCGTGCCGCTGACGGCGAAACGGCTGTGCGGGATCGTCAGCCGGGGCGGGAGCATCCTGGCCAAGTGGTGCCTGGCGCACCACCAGGAGAACTTTCTCTACACGCACTGGGACGAAATCTGCGAGATATTCGCCGCCTATGACATCGGCTTCTCGATCGGCGACGGCCTGCGCCCCGGCTGCATCGCCGATGCCAACGACGCGGCGCAGTTCGCGGAGCTAAAGGCCCAGGGCGAACTGACCCGGCGGGCGTGGGCGCTGGACGTGCAGGTGATGAACGAAGGCCCCGGCCACGTGCCGATGCACATGATCAAGGCCAACATGGACCGCCAGCTCGAATGGTGTGGCGAGGCGCCGTTCTACACCCTTGGCCCACTGACCACCGATATCGCCCCCGGCCACGACCACATCACCAGCGCGATCGGCGCGGCGATGATCGGCTGGTTCGGCACGGCCATGCTGTGCTACGTGACGCCGAAAGAGCACCTCGGCCTGCCGGACAAGCAGGACGTTCGGGACGGCGTGATCGCCTACAAGATCGCCGCACACGCCGCCGACCTGGCCAAGGGCCACCCGGCCGCCCAGTATCGCGACGACGCGCTGAGCAAGGCGCGGTTCGAGTTCCGCTGGGCCGACCAGTTCGCGCTGTCGCTCGACCCTGACCGCGCGATCGCCTTCCACGACCAGTCGCTGCCGCAGCCGGATGCGAAGACCTCGCACTTCTGCTCGATGTGCGGCCCGAACTTCTGCGCGATGAAGATCACCGAGGACGTGCGGGCCTACGCGAAGGCCCATGGCCTGTCCGATGCCGAGGCCCTGGACGCGGGCCTGCGCGAGCGGGCGGAAACGTTCCGCCAGTCCGGCGGGCAACTCTACCGCTGACACGCCGTCCGACCTTCTTGTCCCGTCGCCACTCCAACCGAAAACCGCAATCCTCTTTTTATTCCGGTTGTCTAGGCAATTTGCCGATGATAAACATAGGGTCGAAATGGGACCACTTTTGGTCCTGTTTCGCTGGACTTTGGGCCTGACCCGTGCCTAGCATTCGCCGTAAACGCGGTGAGGCCAGTTTGAGCAGGTGCGGAATTGGAAGATTCGGGCATGGAAGAAAAAAGTTTCCGGGAATTTTTGGAAATCTTCCAATCTGGTGTATGTTTCTAGCAGGTTGTTGACAGATGAATTACGAGAGGCCTGCGGCGGGACGTTTTGCTGGCGGGCTGGAACCGGAAGAGTTTTCCCCGGAAGTTCCGAAAGGCGGTTTTGACAGTCCCAACAACGATTATTCATACGATACGGCCTGTCAGCGAACATTCTCCTCCGTCGGCCGTATAAAGGTGCAGCCATGAAGACAGCAACGAAACTCACACGACGCGGTCGCCCGAGCCGACTCGCCCCCATTGCGGGTGGAGGGACGTTGGTAGCGGGCCGGCCGGCCACCAAGCCGCTCGACCCCCCGAACAACCAGGCGGCGGTGATGTGTCATTACTGCGGTTACGAGCCCCCGATGGCGCGAATCCCGTCGGACGGGCGATGCCCGAAATGTCGAGGATGCAGTTGGGAACGGTTCGTGATCCCCAAGCGAATCTTCCCACTGACGGGTGATGAAGCAGCGCTGGGCAGCAACCGGGGTTGCCCGACGGCGGCAGCGGACCGCCGGGCGACCTCGGTTTCCAGTTTGACAAACACAGGCCCGTGCATAAAGATGCACGGGCCTGTGTTGTGTACCGACCCGAGAGGAGGAACTCGTGAAGGCATTCATGGAGATTGTCCTGTCCGCCCTGCTTCTGTCGGCCGGCTGCGCGACGAGCAAGCCTGCCGCCCAGTCCGATGGCCCGCAGATGCCCAAGCCGAGCGCCACGGCCCACGTTGCCACATCGGCCAAGGACGACCTGCTGGCCAAGCAGTTCGCCGCCGATCCGATCAAGTTTCTGGAGGGTGGCCTGGCTTGGTACGACGGGCACGTAAAGGACTACACCTGCACGCTCTACAAGCTGGAGCGGATGAAGTCGACGGATGCTGACTTCCTGCCCGAACAGAAGATACTGTGCAAGTTCAAGGAGAATCCGTACAGCGTCTACACCTACGCCGTGAAGAACGCCCGCGGAGCAGAGAAGGCCCTCTACGTTGAGGGCAAGTGGAACGGCCGGATGAAGGCCCGCACCGGTGGCTTCCTGCCGCTGACCGTCGAGACCGACCCCCGCGGCACGCTCGCCCGGCAGAACACCCTCCGGTTCATCGACCAGTTCGGCTTCAAGCGCAGCCTCAAGACAATCACCGACAGCCTGCGGACCGCCTGGGGCGAAAAGATCGTCCGGCTGGAGGCTGTCGGCGCCGGCAACGTCGGCGGCCGGGACGTGCTGATCGTCGAAAGCTGGATCAGCGATCCGAAGCCCACCGGGCGATTCGAATTCCTGCACGTGAGGGCCTACCTCGACCGCGAGTCGAGGCTGCCGCTGTGCGTCGAACTCTGGGACCCAGCCGGCATCCAGCGGGCCCGCTACCGCTTCCAAGACGTGAAGTTCAACACCGGCCTGACCGACGAAGACTTCACGCTCAAGGCGAACGGGATGTAGAGCGCAGCCCCACCGTGCAGCAGCGCTTACTCGAACAGCTTCCCGCCGGCGGCGCTGTTGCGCCCTCGGCGGATGAACAACTGCCCCGGCAACTGGCTCACCTGCGCCTTTAGCTGCAACTGCGTCAGCAGCCCCATCACCTCGGGCAGGGGCAGCTTCGCCAGACCGGCGAGTTCCTCTATGCCGCGCGGGTCACCGTCCATCACGGCCATCAGCTTGTCTTCGCCGGGTGTCAGTTTCACCAGCGGCACGTCGTCCGCCAGCGGGTCCGGGCCGGGCGGGCGGAGCGTCTTGCCGACGTCGCCGAGTTCGTCGAGGATGTCATCGAGGCACTGCACCAGCTTCGCCCCGTCGCGAATCAGGTTGTGCGGGCCCTGGCTGAACGGCGAATCCACCCGGCCGGGCAGGGCGAACACCTCGCGGTTGTATTCCTGGGCCAGGCGGGCGGTGATGAGCGCCCCGCTCTGGGCCGCAGCCTCGACCACCAACGTGCCCAGCGACAGGCCGGCGATGATGCGGTTTCGGCTGGGGAAGTTGCCGGCTTCCGGCGCGGTGCGGATCGGCAGTTCGCTGATGACTGCGCCGCGCTCGATGATCTGCGCCCGCAACTTGTCGTGCTCCGGCGGATAGGTGATCGACAGCCCGCAGCCGAGGACCGCCACCGTTCGCCCGCCGCCGGCCATCGCCCCGCCGTGGGCGGCGGCGTCGATGCCGCGGGCCATGCCGCTGACGACCGTTACGCCCGCGCGGGCCAGCAGATTCGAGAACCGTTCAGCCTGTTCGTGCCCATACCGGGAGCATCGCCGCGAGCCGACGACCGCCAGGCTGACCGCGTCGGCGTCCTTCAGTTCGCCCTGTACGTAGAGCACCGGCGAGGGGTCGGCCACGTGCCGCAGCGGATAGGGATAGCGTGCGTCGCGCTGTGTGAGCACGGTCACGCCGAGCTGCTCAATCAACTCGAACTCGCCGGCCACGTCCGCCTGCTCGCGCGACACGGCGATCTTCTTCGCCGTGATCGCGCCGATGCCGGGCACGGTGGCCAGTTGCGACTCGCTTGCCCCGAGCGCGGCGTCGGCTGACCCGAACCGTTCGACCAGGTTGGCGAACGTGACCGGCCCGACACCGTCGGTCAGGTGCAGGCGAATGATCGGCTCGAGGGCGGCGCGTTCGGAATCGGTCATGGTCGGATCGCTCGCTCCAGTTCGCTGGGAGTTACGTCGTCGAAGAGCTTCGCCTGGCCCATCGCGAAAGGCAGCACGAAGCGGACCCTGCCGCCGCGGACCTTCTTGTCCTTGGTCGTCAGCTTGATGATCTCGCCCGGCGACAGCCCCGCGGGCACCGCCGTCGGAAGGTTCATTCGCGTTAGCAGGCCCAGCAACTGGTCGAGCAGGGCGGAATCGACCAGCCCGCGGCCGACGGCAATCCGCGTCGCGACGGCCATGCCCATGCTCACCGCTTCGCCGTGGCGGACGTGGCCGAAGCCAGCCAGCGTTTCGATCGCGTGGCCGGTGGTGTGGCCGAAGTTCAGCAGCGACCGCAGGCCGGCCTCGTGCTCGTCCGCGGCGACGATGGCCGCCTTGATGCGGCAGTTCCAGCGGATCAGTTCAGCCAGGGTGTCGGCCTGCCGCACGACTTCGCTGGCGGGGCGGGCGGCGATCGCGGCGAACTGCTCGGCCCGGCTGGCCAGCCAGCGGAAGAACTTCGCGTCCAGCGCGACCGCGTGCTTGACCGACTCCGCCAGCCCGCACGACCACTCCCGCTGCGGCAGGCTGGCCAGAAGCAGCGGGTCGATAAGCACACCGCTGGGCTGGTGAAACGCGCCGATCATGTTCTTGCCGGCCACCGGGTGATCCACGCCGGTCTTGCCGCCGACCGATGAGTCCACGCAGGCCAGCAGCGTCGTTGGCACTTGCACCACGGGCAGGCCCCGCAGGTAGCAGGCCGCCACAAATCCGGCGACATCGCCGACCACGCCGCCGCCCAGCGCGACGACCGGCGTCGCCCGTTCGACCGACTGCGCCGCCAGGCCATCCCACAGCTTTGCCGCCGTCGCGATCGTCTTGTGCTCTTCGCCGGCGGGGAAGGTGAGCAACTCGCAGCGCAGGCCCGCAGCCGCGCACGCTCGTTCCGCCCGGGCGCCGTAGAGCGGCCCGACGTTGGTGTCGCTGATAATCACCACCGACCCGGCGCCGGCGATGCGGACCGTCTGCCGGCCAAGCTCGTCGAGCAGCCCCGGCTGGATGCGGATGTCGTAGGCTCGGGCAGCGCCGGCTGGCAGCTTCACCTTGACGATGTTCATGGCTTCGGTCCCTCGCGAGGTTCGCCCGCAGGTGCGTCGCACGGCGTGATGCGATACTCGATGGTCCGGTCCGGCTGGCGGCGCCGCCGGCGCTGGCTGATTAGCCAGACGAGCAACGCTACCACGATCGCCCCAAGAACGACCGCGACGCGGGCGTCGAATCCGCTGGTCTTCGTCTCCAGCGGCGCGATCCGATTGACGACCAGCACCGGCACGACCATCGGCTGGTTGCTATCGCGGGCGGTACACGACTGGAGCTTGTGGAAATAGCCGACCGCCTCGAATCGCTGGCCCGGCGTCAGCTCGCACGGCTTGAAGGAACTGACAACCTTGATCGTCTCGCCCGAATCGGAGTAGACGATCGTCTCGTAGAGCTTGCCGTACGGCTTAGGCCTGGCGGGCAGGAATGGCTCGGTCTGCACGTAGCGCATTCCGACCCGGACCGGGCGGCTGCGGTCTGACGCGGGCGAGGCCTTCAGTTGCGCCAGGCTGGCGCGGACAGCCTCCGATAGCCTCACGTCGCTCGCGTGATCGAGCAGGACATAGAACGCCAGTTCGTCCAGCCCCTCGGTCTGGTCCGCCACGCGGCCGAAGGCTTCACGGTCGGCTGGGCTGAATTCGCCGGGGCCGGTCAACTCCGCGGGCCAATCGGACTGCGACGCAGCCGGTTGCGTCGCCGGCGAGGTCGTGTCGGCGGCGATCGCGGCCGCCGAGACGGCGAGACACGCGATCAGCAGCACTGTGCGGGGGAAGCTCATGCCGCGATTGTATCGGTCGTCGCGAAGGTGTCAAAACGTTTGGGGAGATACGACAAGAAAAGCCCAGGGACTGCGGTCCCTGGGCTTTCGCAGCGCGATGATCTGTCAGTACGCCGTTAGGACGCCGTCAGAACCGAAGCCCCAACGCCGTACACAGGAACTTCACGTAGGCTCGCGACCCGGCGAACAGCCCCGCGACGCGATCGACGATGTCGCGGCGATAGAGTTCGCGCATGCCCAGGTCGCGGAAGCCGAGGTACTCCTTGAACTTCAGGTCCTCAATCAGCGGGTGGTTG
>JAQTVL010000269.1 GCA_028706835.1 Phycisphaerae bacterium
GCCTACCTCAGCGAAGACGGCCGGGCTAAAGATTTTCACGCCCGACGACCCCGAGGCCGAGCCGCCGGCCGAAACCGCCTCCGACCGGCTGCATGAACGGTTATGCACCCTCTCCCGTTCCCCCGTTTGCGGCCCGCTTTCGCTTCTGATACAATCATTAGATTCAGCAGGAGCCGGAATTCGCGTAGGCCCCTGCAAGAGCCGAAGTGAGCCAATGTCCGAGAAATTCATCATCATCCAGGGCGCCCGGGAACACAACCTGGCGAACCTGAACATCGCCATTCCGCGAGAGAAACTGGTCGTCCTGACCGGCCTGTCCGGCTCCGGCAAAAGCTCGCTTGCCTTCGATACCATCTACGCCGAGGGCCAGCGGAAGTATGTCGAGAGCCTGTCCGCCTACGCCCGCCAGTTCCTCGAGCAGATGCAGAAGCCCGACGTGGACCACATCGAGGGGCTGCCGCCGACCATCGCCATCGAGCAGCGGTCGGGCTCCGCCAACCCGCGATCCACCGTCGCAACGACGACCGAAATCTACGATTACCTCCGGCTGCTGTTCGCCCGCGCCGGCGATCCGTTCTGCCACAAGTGCGGCCAGCCGATCCGCCAGCAGACGCCCGGCCAGATCGTTGACGCGATTCTGACCATGCCCGAAGGCACGAAGATTCAGGTCTGCTCCCCGATGATTCGCGGACAGAAGGGACAGCACCAGCAGGTGCTTGCCCGCCTGGCCCGCGAAGGCTTCGTCCGCGTCCGCATCGACGGAACCATCTGCGACGTGAAGGCCGCCCCCGAGCTCGACAAGAACAAGGCCCACACCATTGAGGCCGTGATCGACCGGCTGGTCATCAAGCCGGAGATTCGCAGCCGCCTGGCCGACTCGATCGAGCTCGGTTGCAGCCTGTCGGAAGGCCTGGTGCTGATTCTGTCGCAGGCCAACGGCGCGACGGACTGGTCGGAGCAGATATTCTCGCAGCGCTGGGCGTGCGTCGAGTGCGGCGTCAGCCTGGAAGACCTCGCCCCTCGGATGTTCAGCTTCAACTCGCCGTACGGCGCCTGCCCGGCGTGCGACGGCCTGGGCACGATCCTGGAGTTCGATGCCGAGCTGATCGTCCCGGACGAGGACCGCACGCTGCACGACGGCGCTATCGACGCCTGGCGCAAGGGCGGCAAGCGGATGAACATCTTCTACAACCGCCTGCTGCGGCAGTTCTGTCGCAACGCCTCCATCTCGATCGACACGCCGTTCAAGGACATTCCGGCGAAGATCCGCAAGTTGCTGATCTACGGCACCACGCCCAAGGACGAGAAGCAGTTCGGCTTCTTCTTCGAAGGCGTCCTGCCGAACCTCGACCGCCGGTTCAGGAAGACCGAAAGCGAGTTCGTCAAGGCCCGCCTGGCGGCCTACCTGTCCGAGCAGCCCTGCGAGACCTGCCATGGCGCCCGCCTTCGCCCCGAGAGCCTGTCCGTCCGCATCAACGGCATGAACATCCACGAGGTGACCCGGCTGAGCATCGAGCGGGGCCTGGCGTTCTTCCGGTCGCTCGCGTTCAACGCGGAGCGGACCGAGATCGCCCGCCAGATTCTGAAAGAAATCGTCCAGCGGATGCAGTTCATGGTCGACGTCGGCGTCGGCTACCTGTCCATGGACCGCACCAGCGCCACGCTGTCCGGCGGCGAGGCTCAGCGCATTCGCCTGGCCACCCAGGTCGGCAGCGGCCTGGTCGGCGTGTGCTACGTGCTCGACGAGCCGACCATCGGCCTGCACCACCGCGATAACGCCCGGCTGATCAACACGCTCAAGCGGCTGGTCACGATGGGCAACAGCGTGCTGGTCGTCGAGCACGACGAGGACACGATCCGGGCCGCCGACTGGATCGTGGACGTCGGCCCCGGCGCCGGGCGGCACGGCGGCCAGATCGTCGCCCAGGGCACGCTGGAGCAGGTGCTTGCGGACGAGCGATCGATCACGGCCAAGTACCTCACCGGGCGTTGCCGGATCGAAACCCCAACCGAGCGCCGCCGGCTGAACGAGAAGGACAGCGTCGATGTGATCGGGGCCAGCGAGAACAACCTGAAGGGCGTGGACGTGTCGTTCCCGCTGGGCGGGCTGGTCTGTGTCACCGGCGTCAGCGGCTCCGGCAAGAGCACGCTGGTGAACCAGACGCTGCTGCGGGCGCTGAAGCGCCGGCTGTACGGCAGCCGAGGCCGGCCCGGCGCCTACGAGCGGCTGAGCGGCGTGAGCAAGATCGACAAGGTGATCGAGATCGACCAGAGTCCGATCGGGCGGACGCCGCGGTCGAACCCGGCCACCTACACCGGCGTGTTCGACCTGATCCGCCAGCTCTACGCCAAGACGCGCGAGGCGAAAATCCGCGGCTACAAGGCCGGGCGGTTCAGCTTCAACGTCAAGGGCGGGCGGTGCGAAAGCTGTCAGGGGCAGGGCACCAAGAAGATCGAGATGCACTTCCTGCCCGACATCTACGTCACCTGCGCCGAGTGCAAGGGCACGCGCTACAACCGCGAGACGCTGGAAATCCATTATCGCGGCAAGAACATCGCCGATGTGCTGGCCATGCGGGTCGAGGAGTCGCTCGCGTTCTTCGAGAACTTCCCCAAGATTCGCCAGTTGCTCCAGACGCTCAACGACGTCGGCCTCGGTTACATCGAGCTCGGACAGTCGTCCACCACGCTCTCCGGCGGCGAGGCCCAGCGGGTCAAGCTGGCAGGCGAACTCGGCAAGGCCGCGACCGGCCACACGTTCTACGTGCTCGACGAGCCGACCACGGGCCTGCACTTCGCCGACATCCATAATCTGCTGAACGTGCTGAACCGCCTGGTGAGCATGGGCAACACGGTGGTGGTGATTGAGCACAACATGGACGTGATCAAGTGCGCCGACTGGATCATCGACATGGGCCCCGAGGGCGGCGACGCCGGCGGGACCGTCGTCGCCACCGGCACCCCCGAGCAGATCGCCGCCCACCCGACCAGCTATACGGGCCTGTTCCTGCGCGACCGCCTGACCGGCGCCGCCGCAAGCGAACCGCCTGCGGAACTGGCCGTCGCGCCCCCGCCGAACGAACCCTCCGCCAAGCAGGCGGGGTAGGGCACGGTCTTCGACCTTGGGTACCCGTCCGGTAAGATGGTGCTCAAGCACACGTGAGGATCGGTCAACTCGCGTCTCGTTCCGGCTGAAACGTCGGTCGACGGGCGTACCGTCCGAGTCTTGGCAGACGGCTGGCTTTGCGGAGTGTTAAGAGTCGGTTGAACAACTGTTGTTCGTTTCGCGTGTCCCCGCGATCCCGTAAACGGGAAACCATGTCGCGGAATTCCTGTGAACCGGGAAGACGATCAACCGGAATGCCGACGGTAACGTATTCGTTTACCAAGTGCTGGTCGGGTTCCGGGAGAGCGGGCACTTCACCAAATGGGTCCTTTGCCATCGTCATGGTCGGGCCCCTTGAGTAAGTTGGGTTCTGGCGAGGGCGGTTCTGGCGGCCCCATCCAGATCACGATAAAGAAGTCGGGCATTGATCAACATTTCATCCAAGTCCGCGAGGACGAGGCCTCTTTCGGAACTCGGCAATTCGTACTTGTAGACGCCTTTTCCGATGAGGCTCTCAACGTCGGCACGGCCAGATTCAACGATCATGGAAACTGCCCGTTGCTCGATAGCACGGGGATTATACCACACCATGTTCTCATCATCGATCAGGTTGATCTCCGGGCAATCCTGTTTGTTGAGGACCTCGCGATCCAGGAGCCAGATGGCCACCTTATCCGATTCTAGGCAGACCTCGCTTTCGTAGGCAAAGAACGCCGCCACGTAGGGCGATTCGCTCCAATCCAGCACCGGGGATGGCAGACCATGATGTCGAGCCAGAATCTCCAACTCCACATCGTCAGCGTCGGGTGATAACGCGCGGTCTAGTCCCATGACCGCGCGCCTGAACTCCTTTAGAATCAGTTTCCTATACTGTCGTCGCTGCTCGTCATCCGAGCCTGCGAAATGTCGATCCAGACTTGTCTCAAGCACCCAAGACGCTTGAGCTTGCCCGCGAAAAATGAGCTGACTACGTCTTTCCGCTGACAAACGGACATACCGGTCGAGAGCTTTCGATTTGAACGTATTCCAACTTGGGTACTCGACAGACATATTGTCATGCTATCTGAACCAATGCCTCCCCGCAAGGTCCAGATTCCAGTTCAGACCGTCGATTGCTTCGCCGCTGCGGGGTCTCACTTTTCCCACACCATGGTGCAGTCGTGCCCGTCGTAGTAATCGTGGCGGACAATGATCTTGCGCGTCAGTGACAGGCCGTGGTCGAATACCTTGGCGGGGTCCATGCGGACGATCGTGCTGGTGGCTCGTGCGTGGAACGGGGCGTGCCGGGTCGACAGGAAGTTGAACGCCAGCGCGACGGTCGGCGCGGCGAACGCCCGGTCGAGCATCGCGAAAAACTCCGGCTCGCCCAGCGTGTTCAGCGTGCCGGAGATGGCCACCACCTCCGGCTCGCCGAGGCCGAACAGTTCCGGCTGGACGACCAGGTCGCCGATGTGGAACTCGGCCGGCGTGGCAAAGTGCCTGACCTGCCGGCGGGCCCCGTCGACGATTTGCGCCAGCGCGTCGACGCCGACGTAGCGGGCCGGCGCGTGGCCGGTCTCCTCCAGGAACGCCAGCAGGTCGCCCATGCCGCACCCGGCGTCCAGGACGCGCCGCCCGGCGAACTCGAACGACTCCGCCATCACCTCGAACCGGATGCGCTGCGACGCCCGGCTGTTCCACAGCGTCGTGCGAAAGTCGGCCCCGTGGGCCTGTGCGGCCAGGTGGTAGGGGCGTAGGTATTTCGGCGTCGAAGCCATGATGTTTTCAGACATATTTCGCCTACAATGCAGCGTATCACTTGTATACGCTTTGGTGTGGAAAGGAAACCGCAAAATGGAGTCTTCGCCCCAAATGCCCGAGGATCTGCTGCCGCAGCCGGCCACGCCTTCGCGACCGCCGCGGCGGCCCTGGCGAACGCTGGCCGTGGTGCTGCTTGTCGGCGGGGTGATCGCGTTGATCTCGTTCCGCATGCAGCACCGCTTCCGCCCCACGCTGCACTGGGAGACCGACAGCGACGCCGCCTTCGCGCTCGCCGCGCAACGCGGCCAGCCGGTGCTCATCGTCTTCACCCAGCCGAACTGCGTCTACTGCGAACGGCTGGAGAAGCGCGTGCTGGAAACGCCGGCGTTCGAGTCGCTGGCGGACGGCCGGGCGGTGCTGGCGATGCTGGACGTCCAGTCGCCCAAACACGCCGCGCTGCTCGAACGATACGGCGGCAGCGGCACGCCGACCGTGGTGATGACCAACTCGGCTGGGCAGAGGATTGGCGACTACCAGGATTTCGGCGGCCAAGGCACGAGCATGGTGCTCTGGCTGGAGCGCATGCTGCTGGGGTGGGAGCGTTCGCGGGTGCTGATCACAACCCAACCGGAGACGCAGCCGACGACGCTACCGTGACACCGGGTACGGCTCCGCGATTCGATAGCCGCCGGCGATCAGGGCTTCCACCGCCGGCCGGGGGTTGATCGTCGATAATCGGACATACAGCCTCAATTGCCTCGTCGCCGCGTTGGTGGAGACCACCAGCGAGATGATTCGAGCCCCGGCGCCGGCCACCGCGTCGACCGCCCCGCCGATCGCGCCAGCCGTCGCTTCCGGCAGGTCGATCTCCAGCCGGGTGCCCGGCTGGTCGACGCCGAGCATCTCGATCACGGCCGCCAGAATGTCGGTGTGGCTGATGATGCCGACCAGCCGGGGCAGGGCGTCATCCCCCACGCCGCCCGCGGGCGGCGTGGTGACAACGGGGAGGGAGCCGAACCGGTGGTGGTGCAGCAGCAGCAGCGCCTCCTCCAGCGGCTCGCTGGGCGCAACGGTGATCGGGTTGGCGGTCATCACGGTGGTGACCGGCTGGCCGCGGTCGGCCTCCGGCACGCCGCGGGTGTCGCGGTCGGTGATGATGCCCACCAGCCGATCGTACTTGCGGACCACGGGCAACTGGTGAATGCGCCGATGGGCCATGATGTCGGCGGCCTCCCGGATGGTCTTGTCCTCGCCGATCGACATCACGTTTCGCGTCATGCGGTTGCTGATGAGCATGTCAGATCTCCCTGGTGCGGAATGCGAAATTCTGTCATTTCGCCGCGTTCCCCAACTGCTGCGGATCGTCGTCTTCGAGCAGGACCTCCAGGTGGCCCAGCACGCTGGCCTGGAGTGCCGGCAAGTCGTATCCGCCTTCGAGCATGGTGACGATTCGCCCGTTGCAGCACCGCCGGGCGAGGGCCTTCACCTGCCGGGTCATCCAGCGGAAGCAGTCGCCGGACAGGTCCAGCGACGCCAGCGGGTCGTCGCGGTGGGCGTCGAAGCCGGC
>JAQTVL010000270.1 GCA_028706835.1 Phycisphaerae bacterium
AGCTTATCGTCTGCATGAGTCTATGGCAACGAGGGGAGAGAGTCAAGAATAAAACGCTATAAAGCATTACTAAAACAAGATTTATAGACGATGTGATCCCTGGATGGAGTTCTGAGGGAGGCGTCAACCTTGCTAAGTGATTGCAAAATAAAGGCTTGCGAGCAAGGTTACAAGGTTACATCGTAATTCTAATCGACCGCACCTGCCCCACCTGCCCTGACCTTGCCTGCCCTGAGCTTGCCGAACGGGTCGAAGGGGCGAAGGGCTCGATGGGTCGGTGCATCGCACGGATGAAATCTTCTGGAACTGCTTATGTAGCCGATACATCCAGAAGATTTCATCTAACGCGCGCACACAAGCGTCCCGCCCGCCCCAAGCTCGCCCCACTCCCAGCCAACGACTCGCCCCCGGCCTATCTTCCAATCCGCCCCCCGCCGCCGGACCCGCCAGCTCGAATTGATAGCACAGGTTCACCGTACGTCAAGTAAATGTTAGGACGCATGGATTCAGCGGCTGTGCCAAGATCGGCGGCAAGCGCGGTTCTTCGTCGTTTGTCGAGTGCGGCATTCGACCATGCCCACGCAGTCCTGCGCGCCGTCGAGCCGCAACTACCGCCTTGGACCGCGGAGCCCTTCAGGCCGTGCCATCCGCTTGCGGCTCGGCGATGTCTTTCGTTCTCTATCGGCGTGCCATCTCGCCCGCCGCCCTGCGACGGAACGCATTCGTCTTCCCGCCACACCGAGGGACTTGACAACATCGCTATATCGCAATATCCTTATGTTGCTGACTAAGGAGACGCCCATGGCCAGGAAGCCCCCCATCCCGTTCGAGACTCTCAGGCAGGCCGCCGACGTCCTGCGCGCCGTCGCGCACCCCCTGCGATTGCGCGTGCTCGAACTCCTCCAGGACGGGCTGGAGCGATGCGTCAAGGAGATTCAGGACTATCTCGAGGTCCGCCAATCCGCAGCCAGCGCGCAACTGGCTCTGATGCGCGACCGTGGCGTGCTTGCTGCCCGGCGCGACGGCATGCAAGTGTTCTACCGCGTCGCCAACCCGGCCGTCTGCCAGGTCATCGACTGCATTCGCGACCACCGCGCCAACTTCGCCCCGCGTTGACCCGGCCCCGTTTAGCCGCAGGACCAGGTAAAAAGGTCCGCGATTCTTCTTTCTTCGGAGATGACTGAATGTCCACCACCCACCCGCTTCGCCTGGTCATCGTCGGCGGCGTCGCCGGCGGCGCATCCGCCGCCACCCGCGCCCGCCGCCTCGGCGAGGCCGCACAGATCACGCTCCTGGAGCGCGGCGAGCACGTCAGCTTCGCCAACTGCGGCCTGCCCTACCACATCGGCGGCGTCATCCCGAAACGCGAAAGCCTGCTCGTCCAGACGCCGGCCGGGCTTAAGTCCCGGTTCAACATCGACGTTCGCGTCCGCAGCGAGGTCGTCGGCATCGACCCAGCCGGGCGAACCGTGACCGTTCGCAACCAGGCAAGCGGCAACGAATACGTGCTTCCGTATGACAAGTTGATCCTCGCGCCAGGCGCGGCGCCGATCCGCCCCGCCCTGCCGGGCGTGGACCTCCCGGGCGTGCTCACGCTCCGCAACATCGCCGACATGGACCGCATCAACGCCGCCGCCAGGGGCGGGGCCGTCGTGATCGTCGGCGCGGGCTACATCGGGCTGGAGATGGCCGAGAACCTTGCCCGTCGCGGGCTTCAGGTGACCCTGGTGGAAAAGCTCGACCAGGTGTTCCCGCTGCTGGACCCGGAGATGGCCGCGCCCGTGGCCGCCCACCTGGTTCAGCATCACGTGCAACTCACCCTCGGCGACGGATTGGCTGGCTTCGCCGAGGCCCCCGGCGGCAAGATCGACGTGCTCCTGGCCAGCGGCAAGAAACTGACGGCTGACTTCGCCGTGCTCGCGGTGGGCGTTCGGCCGGAGACGCACATGGCGAAGCTCGCGGGGCTGGCGAACGGCCCGACGGGCGGCATCGAGGTCAACGAGCACATGCAGACCTCGCAGCCGGACATCTACGCTGTCGGCGACTCTGTCCAGGTCCGCGACATCGTGACCGGCCTGCCCGCGGTGATTCCGCTGGCGGGTCCTGCGAATCGCCAGGGCCGCATCGCCGCCAGCCACATCTTCGCCGCCCAGCCGGACCGCTACGCCGGCACCCAGGGCACCAGCATCGTCGGCGTGTTCGATCTCACCGTCGCGATGACCGGCCCGAGCGAGCGGTCGCTGCGGCGGGCCGGCATCGACTTCCGCCACGTCCACCTGCACCCGGCCAACCACGCCGGGTATTTCCCCGGCTCCAAGCCGATGCACATCAAGCTGCTCTACACCCCGACGGACGGCCGGGTGCTCGGCGCGCAGATCGTCGGCTACGAGGGCGTCGACAAGCGGATCGACGTGCTCGCGGTCGCCGTTCGCCACAAGCTGACGGTGTTCGACCTGGAGGACATGGAACTGGCCTACGCCCCCGCCTACGGGTCCGCCAAGGACGCGGTGAACATGGCCGGCTTCATCGCCGCCAACGCGATTCGCGGGCTGACGACGCCGCGGCACTTCGCCGAACTGGCGGATGGCGATTACGTGCTGGACGTCCGCACGCCGGAGGAGTTTGCCCTCGGCCACCTGCCGAACGCGACGAACATCCCGGTGGACCAGTTACGCGGTCGGCTGGCGGAGTTGCCGCGCGATCGGCGGATCAACGCCTACTGTGGCGTCGGCCTGCGAGCGTATGTGGCCGAGCGAATTCTCAAACAGAACGGCTATGACTGCACGAACCTTAGCGGCGGCTGGAAGACGTGGTGTGGGACGCACGCGCTCGACCGCGTCGTGCAGACCGGCTGCGCCCCGCAGACGACAGGAGGTGTCAAGGTGAACACGCAACCCGAGATCGACGCAGACACGCAGGTCCTCCGCAACGCCCCCGCTGCCCCCGCGGTCGAGGAACTCGACGCCCGCGGCCTTCAATGCCCGGGCCCGATCCTGCAACTGAACAAGCGAATGGCCGACCTGCCCGTCGGCCGGCAAGTCCGCGTACGGGCCAGCGATCCGGGCTTCCCGGCGGACGTCAAGGCCTGGAGCACGCTGACGGGCAACAAGCTTGTCGAATCGAAGCGCGACGCCGCGGACTACGTGGCCGTCGTCGAACGGGCCAACGTCGCGCCGCAAACGAGCGGCGCGGTTGCGACCACGCCGGGCGGCAACGGTTTCACCGCCGTCGTTTTTTCCGGCTCGATGGACCGGGCGCTGGCGGCGCTGGTGCTGGCCAACGGGGCGGCCGCCAACGGCCTGCCGACCGCGCTGTTCTTCACGTTCTGGGGCCTGAGCATTCTTCGCAAACCCAAACCCGCCCGCGGCGCGGTCCGCGGCCTGCTCGATCGCATGTTCGCCTGGATGCTGCCAGCCGGCGTGCGCAAGCTCAAGCTCAGCCAGTGGCACTTTGCCGGGGCCGGGCGAATGCTCATGAACTACCGCATGAAGAGCAAGAACGTGATGAGCCTGGAGCAACTGCTCGCCTCGGCGCGGGCCGCGGGCGTTCGCCTGGTCGCCTGTCAGATGTCGATGGATATGCTCGGCCTGCGGCAGGAAGACCTGCTGGACGGCGTTGAACTCGGCGGCGTGGCGACGTTCATGGAGTCGGCGTCGCAGGGCCGGGTGAGCCTGTTCATTTGAAGCTACGGGTGAGCCTTAGTCCGCCTGCGTAAGCGGACGACTTGTCGGTTGGCTGGTCGGCGCCGCCCCCTGCGGCACAATCAAGGCCATCGCCAGATTGAACCGGCCGACCGAAAGCGCCCCGCTCTTGGCATCCGGGCCGATCTGCGCTTCGCCCGACCAGCCACACACCACGGCCCCGCGGCCCAATCGTTCAGCCGCCGCCGCAGCCAGGTGCTGCGGATCCGCCATCGACCCCAGCAAGCCCGACGACAACGTCATCAGTAGCAGCGGCCGACCCGTGCGGGCCCGGCCGAGGTCCTGATCCAGGATGGCTGCGCCCAGCGAGCACGCCTGGTTGATCGCGTCGGAATCGGCCTGGGCTGGCAATTCCACGGCGCTGGCGCGGAACGGGCCGGCCAACCGAAGCGCCCACACGCTGTCCGACACGATCCGCCCGCCGACATACTGCCAGCCGCTGCCCGCGGCGCCGCTTCCGCCGCCGCCGAACACGACCGCCCGGCGGTCGACGCGCTTCGCCAGTTCCGTGATCAGCTTATCCGCCTGCCGCCCGGACAGGTCGCCGAACACAATGACCGCCAGGCCGTCAGGCGTCGCCGTGGCCGGCGGCGTTACGTCGGGTCGGGGACCCACGCCGAGGATATCGACCAGCGCCCCAGCCGCCTCCGCCTCGCGCCCGCTGACGCTGCCGACCGACGTTGCCGCCGCGCCCCACCCGCCACCGAGCGCCAACACGGACACGGACGGCCCCGCGGCCCCCCGAGCCGACACCGGCCATGCTGAATGGCCGCCGTAGACCGCGAACGAACCGACCTCGCGGTTGATGGCGGCCAGTCCCGCCCGGGCATCCTCGCGGCTGCGCCAATTGTCCCAGACCAGCACAATCTCCGGCGACGTCCTGCCCAGCGGCGCCAGCGCCGCCTGCACCGCCTCGCGGGCAGCCTCCCCCGGCTGGGTCGTGCTCGACCACCCGAAGCCGGCCTGCAAGCCACCGTTCGCGCTCCGCGTCTCCGGACCCGCCGGCGTGTATCCGCCCGGCGGCGGTCCGGAGCAACCGGCCAGCACCAGCCCCGCCGTGGCGACAGCCAGCATCGCGATGTTGCGACGAATGCCTATCCAGACCGGGTGCCATGCCTGCGACGGCTGTTCTGTCGCAGGCATGTCTGGCCCGCGTGGGCATGGCTGGCCCGCCGTCCAGAACAGCCGGACGGCGTTCCAGCCATGGCACCCATCCAATGACGGTTGACCGAACACTAGAGCGTCTCCGTCTGCGCCACCGCCAGGAATTCGTCGAGCGACTCCGGCTTGAACTCCGCGGCCCCGCCGCCGAGCAGGTTGGCTGTCGCCGCCGCCAACGCCAGGCGATACGCATCGACCAAGTCCTTGCCCGCGGTCAGCCCCGCGACAAAGCCAGCCAACAGGCAATCGCCGCAGCCGACCGTCGAGACAATCCGGTCGGGGTCGATGGGCACCCGCCCGGCGATCGCCGTCTGCTCGTGGAACGCCAAGCCGCCCTCGGCGCCCAGGCTGATCAGCACGTAGTCGAATCGGCCTGCCAATTCCCGCCCGGCCTTCACGATCTCGCCGCGATCCGGGCCGACGTCCCGGCCCAGCAGTTGCGCCAGCTCGTGCCGGTTTGGTTTGACGAGGAACAGTTTTTCGTCGCGAACCGCGCCCAGGGCCGCCTCGGACGTGTCGACCGCGACGCGGGCCCCAGCCGCTTCGCAGATCCGCACGATCTGCGAGAACGATTCGCCGTCGACGCCCGGCGGCAGGCCGCCGCCGAATATCACCAGCGAGCCAGGCCGGCTCATCAGGTCGAGCTTCCGCTTGAGGCGCAGCAGGTCCCGGTCGGAGATTCCCGGGCCGAGGTCGCGGACGTGCGTCTCGACGCCGCTGGCGGAATCAAGGATGGTCACGTTCTCGCGCGTCAGCCCGGGCACCTCGAAGAACTGGAGATTGATCCGCCGGCAGAGCGGCTGCTCGGACTGCGCCATCAGCATCGACTCGAAGAACCGGCTGTTGTCGCGGCCGAGGAACCCGGTGGCGACGCTTGCGGCGCCCAGCCGGGCGAGCGCCTTGGACACGTTCACCCCCTTGCCCCCGGCGATGCGTGCGACCTCGCGGCCGAGCTGATGCCCGCCGACCTCGAACTTGTCGACGGCGATCATGCGATCAATCGCGGGATTCATGGTGACGGTGACAATCGGGTCGAACTTCAAGGTCTCGCCTCCCGTGTTGAACGTCCATTGTGCCAGAAAACGGCGGCGTGTGCCAATGGGACTGGCGACGGGAACGGATAATGGTTTCTACTTACGCCATGCGTGTGAACCGTTCGCGTATTCGCTCGCCCGCAATTGTCCCGTTCGTAGTGACGCCGTAAGGCGTTTCTGTCGCCGTCCTTACAGCACACTACGCGCCAGAACATGCCCGCGGGCAGTCCGGAGCTACATCATTCCGATTTTCCGCGGCAGGGGTAAGTAAACCACCCCCTCTGGCGGGTCGATAGATTCGGTACCGGATGCCGGCTGTACCGTGCCTGGCACGGGCGGGCCGCCTTTGCGGGCTGTACCGGCTGGGCAAGTTGGCGAAGATGTTCGTTTGACGGCGAGGGCAGCGAATCTTACGTTTCCTCTAGCCCCGCGTCTGGCGATCTAGAGAGGCAAACACCGTGCTCGGAGCCAAATGGTTCCGCGGAAAACT
>JAQTVL010000271.1 GCA_028706835.1 Phycisphaerae bacterium
GATCGAGCCGGTGGTCGACGCGGTGCTGGCAGCCAACGCAAAGGCGGTCGCCGACGCCAAGGGCGCCAAGGGCGAGAAGGCGATCGGCTTCCTGACCGGCCAGGTGATGCAGAAGACCCGCGGCACCGCCAACCCGGCGATGGTGCGGGAGTTGCTCAAGAAGAAGCTGGGTCTTGCCTAGTGGCGCATCACGGTTCATTTGATGGGTGCCATGGCTGGAACGCCGTCCGGCTGTTCTGGACGGCGGGCCAGACATGCCTGCGACAGAACAGCCGTCACGGGCATGGCACCCGATTCATCGATTGATGGTTGACAGAGCACTAAGCCGCCTCAGCTTGCACCCGGAACAAGTGGCCCGGCCAGGGGTTTTCCATCACTGGTCGGTTAACGATTTCTAAGGAGCCCCGTGATGAGAACATCTCCGTGCATGCTTGCGATCGCGATGCTGGCAGCCCTGGCTGGGCCGGCGATAGGAGGCGACGAGGAGGGGCAGCGCCTCAACCTGTCCGGGGTACAGGTGTACAACACCGAGTTCTGGCAGGCGGTGCAGGTAGGCGATTTCTACGGGCCCAACTACAAGGGCAAGGACCTCAAGCCGATCACCATGGCCGGCACGCGCAACGGCTGGTTCTCCGGCTGTGTGGTGGTGGCGAACGGCAATGCCCCGATCACCGGACTGAAGGGGACCGCCAGCGACCTGGTCTGCGGCGACAAGAAGATCCCCGCCAGCCAGATCAAGGTCCGCTATCCCGAGCCGTGGCAGCCGTCCAAGAGCTGGACGACGCCGTACCGGTTCGACGGCCTGCTGAACGACCCGCCGGACGAGGTGCCCATCGTCGACCCGAAGCAGCTCCGCGGCCTCCAGACGAAGCTCGACCAGCCGGTCGCGTTCCAGCCGGTATGGGTGACGGTGAAGGTGCCCGCGGACGCGGCGCCGGGGGAGTACACGGGCAAGCTGACCGTCGCGGTGGACAACCCGATGCTCAATCCGATGGAGGTGGGGATCAAGCTGACGGTGGCGGACTGGCAGATGCCGGACCCGAAGGACTTCACCGTGCAGAACCTGGGGTGGCTCAACCCCGAGGTCGAGTCCCGGTACTACAACGTGCCGTGCTGGTCGGACAAGCACATCGCGCTGATGAGCAAGAGCCAGGCGCTGATGCTGGAATTGGGCAGCCGGCAGGTGTTCGTGAACCTGGTCACCCGCTACCCGTCGCAGGACAACGCCGAGACGATGGTGACCTGGGTGAAGCAGAAGGACGGCTCGCTCAAGTGCGACCTCTCCACGTTCGACAAGTACATGGACATGGTCGCCAAGACGATCGGCAAGCCGTTCCCGATCCGCCTGAACATGTGGTGCCCCGAACGCAAGGATGCGCCCAATTACCCCCAGATCCGCGTGCTCGACCCGGAGACGGGAAAGGTCGAGGAGGCGGACCAGCCGCCGGTCGGAACCACGGAGAGCTACAACTTCTGGAAGCCGGCGCTGGATGAAATCCGCGCCCGTCTGGACAAGCGAGGCTGGTTTGACGTGACCGGGCCGAACTGGCACCAGTACTGCGGCGGCCCGACGCCCGCCGCGGTCTCCGTGCTCAAGAGGATCTGGCCCGACGGACGCTGGACGGACATGGATCACGGACGCCGCTGGCCGTCGTTCGCAGGCCTCACGAAAGAAGACGCGATGCCGATCCTGACGACCACAACGGTGTGGAACGAGGGCTCGCCCGTGATGCGGGGCTACAAAGGCCACCTGCAACCGGGGGTGGCAATCGTCGGCCACTCGCGCGACCGGCACCGGGAATGGTTCTCGCTGTGGGACGTGCGGGCCATCACCGAAGAGCAGATCATGAAGGGCGAACACGGCGTGGACCCGCTGGGCGGGGACCTCTGGCCCCTGCACGACAGTCGAAGCGGCCGCTACTATGTCGGGGCTTGGGCAGCCGCCGCCCTGGGGCCGGGAAACTGCACGAAGGCGTTCCTGGCGCCCGGCCCGGACGGGGCGATCGCCTCGGAGCGGTTCGAGGCGTTCCGCGAGGGCGTGCAGGTCGCCGAGGCCGTCCTGTTCATCCAGAGCGGGCTGGACTCCGGCAAGTGCGACGCCGCCACCTACGCCAAGGCCGACAAGGTGCTCGACGCGCGAAGCAGGCACATGCTGGAGTCTTGGCCGAAGACCGACAACGTCGGCCACTCCCGATTCGACCGCGCCATATTCGCCAAGGACGCCCTCGCCCGCGAGAACGAGCTGTTCGCCACGGCCGCCGAGGTCGCCAAGGCGATCGGCACGCACAAGCGAGTGTACTACGCGAAGGCCGCTCCGCCGCCGCCAACGACGGCCCCGGCGGCACCCAAAGCCAACTGAGTCCCCGGACGACGTGTCGTCCGATAAACCGACAGGAGCGATTCATGGTGCATCGACTTTGTGCCCTGACAGCCGCGCTGCTTGCGGCGATCTCGCTGCCCGTCGCCGGGCAGGAGCAGAGCGTGAACATGGGCGGCGTGCAGGTGTGGAACGCCGACTACTGGCAGACCGTCCAGATCGGCGATTTCTACGGCCCGAACTTCAAGGTGAAGGAACTCAAGCCGATATCCCTGGTCGGCGTGCGAAACGGCACGTTCTCGGGCTTCATCGTGCTGGCCAACGGCAACGCGGCCATT
The DNA here is from genome assembly GCA_028706835.1 of Phycisphaerae bacterium. GTDB lineage: Bacteria > Planctomycetota > Phycisphaerae > JAJVII01 > JAJVII01 > STB-87. The sequence continues at coordinate 2,656 of JAQTVL010000271.1, forward strand.
ACGAACCTCAAGGCCACCGCAAGCGAACTGGTTAACGGCGACAAGAAGATACCGGCTGACCTGGTAAAGGTCCGTTACCCCGAGCCAGCAGTGCCCGAGAAGAGCTGGGCGCCGGCCTACCGGTTTGACGGCCTGCTCGACAGCCCGCCGGAGGAGATCCCCATCGTCAACCCGAAGGAGATGCGCGGGTTGAAGACCAAGCTCGACCAGCCGGTCGCGTTCCAGCCGGTGTGGGTAACTGTGAAAGTGCCCAAGGACGCCGCCCCGGGCGACTACACGGGCAAGCTGACGATCAAGGTCGACAACCCGGCGCTCGATCCGCTGGAGGTCGCCGTCAAGCTGAAAGTCCACGACTGGCAGGTGGCCGACCCGAAGGACTTCACCATCAAGCACAACGGCTGGCTGCTGCTGGAGCGGCAAGCCGACTACTACAAGGTGTCGCGCTGGTCGGACAAGCACTTCGACCTGATCGGCAAGACGCTGCTGATGATGCAGGAACTCGGCAGCCGGCAGGTGCAGGTGAACCTGGTCGGCGGGTATCCGTCGATCGCCAACGACGACGCCATGGTAACGTTCATCAAGCAGAAGGACGGCACCTACAAGCACGACCTCGCCCGGTTCGACAAGTACATGGACGTCGTCGCCAAGACGATCGGCAAGCCGTTCCCGATCCGCCTGAACATGTGGACCGTGCCGCGCAAGAACCTGGCAACGGTGCTGCCGCCGATCAAGGTGCTCGACCCGGAGACCAACAAGGTCGAGGACGTGGACCAGCCGGCCGTCGGCACCGAGGAAGCCTACAAGCTCTGGAAGCCGGTGCTGGACGAGATCAAGGCGAAACTGGAGAAGCGAGGCTGGTTCGACGCGACCGGCACGAACTGGATCGAGTATTGCGGCGGGCCGACGCCGGCCGTCGTCAGCATGATGAAGCGCATCTGGGGCGACGGGGCGAAGTGGACCGACACGGACCACGGCCGGCGGTACGCCTTTGCCGGGTTGACGCCCGAGGATTCGACGCGGGTTCTGAGCACCTCGACGGTATGGAACGAGGGCGACTTCCAGCCGCGCGGCTATCGCAACGGCTCGTTCAAGGCGGACATCGCGGTCGTCGGCCACGCCCGCGGGCGGCATCGCGAGTGGTCGCCGCTGTGGGACATCCGGGCGATCAGCGAAGAGCAGATCATGAAGGGCGAGGACGGCGTGGACCCGCTCGGCGGGGACTTCTGGCCGATCAAGGACCCCGCCAGCGGGCGGATCATCGGGCTGGAGTGGGCAGCCTTCGCGCTGGGACCGGGTAACTGCACCAAGGCCTTCCTGGCCCCCGGGCCCGATGGCCCCATCGCAACCGAGCGCTTCGAGGCCTTCCGCGAGGGCGTCCAGATCGCCGAGGCGATTCTGTTCATCCAAGGCGGCCTGGACGGCGGCAAGGTATCCGGCGATCTGGCCGCCAGGGCCAACAAGGTCCTCGACGCCCGCTCGCAGAACATCTTCGACAGTTGGCCAAAGTATGACGACTACGGCCATCGCAAGTTCGTCAAGGAGACCTACGCCAAGGACGCCCAGGCCCGCGAGGGCGAGTTGTTCGCCGTCGCCGCCGAGGTCGCCAAGGCGACCGGTTCGCACGCGACGGCGCTGAAGGCGAAGTCGGGCCCGCCGCCGGTCCCGGCGACGCTCTCGGACAAGCCGCCCGCCGCGGAAAAACCGTGATGGCACGGATTTGACGGCGATTCTCGGATCAAGGACCCGCGAAGCCCAGGGAATGCATTCCCTGGGCTTTTTCTTGGTTCATCCCGTTGAGCCGCACTTGGCGTTGAAGAGCAGTTCGACCCGGGGCGAAAGTTGGTTTTCAGAGTTGGATTTCAACCCCCACCCCCCCTTTGAAATTCAACTCTTTACGGAATTTGCGAAATCCGCCGACAAGCCCCCATCTCTCGCCATCGCGATCACGGTTCTTCCGGGTCCCCCGGCGGGTCATCGACCACATCCGGCTCGCTCGTCGCCGGCTGCGTCGCGGGCAGGTCCTTCCACTCGTGCAGCGCCAGCCACCCGGCGATCAGCGGAATCATCGTCTGCCGCGCCGGCTTCTCGCCCGCCCGCGTCCCCGGCAGGACCCAGAAGAACTTGTCCTGTGGCTGGATTCGCACCGCCGGAGCGTTAGGCACGAACCGAGCCCACGCCGCCGCCACCATCTCCGCCTGCCCCCGCGTCGCCACCGGCGTCGCCCCATCGGGCATGGCGGAGTCGATGACCTTCAGACCGATCTGGAATCGCTTGCATTCCGACTCGTTGGGCAAGACGATTCGCGGGTCGCCCGCCTGACCCCGCTTCCAGATTGTCTTGGCTTTGACACACGCCACCACTGTCGGGCCACGGCGCACCCCGATGTACAGCGATACGAAGAGTTCCTTTTCCCCTCGGTCCGCCTTGTGTTGCCCGAACCAAGCGATCCAGTCGCTGATGGATTGGCCCTGGTCGGCCCGGACGGGAATCGGCAGGAGCACATAGGTGCTGCCGCCAAACTCAGACGTCCGGTATGTCAGGCTGTCCGGCGGCGGCCGCCAGTCGTCGCCCGGCTGGGTGGCAGGTTGGGTAGCGGCGGGTTTGGGCAACGGGCCGGAAGTACTAGGCAAACCCACGTCTGTGTTCATCTCCATCCGCGCGACCAGTTGGTAGTTGTCTAAGTCCAGTTGCCTGCGGTCCAACGCCGCCCAGACAGCCAGTGCCTGGGGCAATCGGGCGAGGGTCGGCCAAGTAGCCGCGAGGGTGGGCGGCTCCCCGTCCGACTTGATGCTTCCTGCGACCTCCAACGCCACTTGCAGGGTCGGCACTACAGTTAGGATTTCAAGTTTGCGGTCCTTCAACTCCGCGCCATGGAAAACCATCGCGAAGACGAAGGCCCCCAAGTAACTGCGCTGCCCCTCAGCGTCGGGGCCATCGGGGACGCCTACGGAACACGCATCAATGACAGCTTGGACGTCATCCGCCAACCACCAGGCCAGGGCAGCCTTGCAGCGGAAGTCGAATCGCTGGTCGGCGGAAATCGGCTGATCGGGCGAGTCCGGAGCGGACGTGGCGCGGGCAAAGAGCTTTCCCGCCGCGGCAAACTCCTCGCGCTCCAGGGCGGCGTCAGCCCTGTCGGCCAACTCCGTCGCCGACTCGACAGCCGCCGGCGGCGTGGGCGGCGGGGGGGACTTCTTGCCGCAGCCGGCGAGCGCGAGCAGCAGCGCCGTGCAGGCTGTCGCAATGGAGCGGCTGGCACCGAGTACGGCGACTCCTGATTGCGGTCGCGAAGCGACCGCTTTGGAGTGCGGGGACGAAGGCCCCGCTTTGCGACAACCCCGAAGCGTCGGAGCGGCCCAAAGCGGGGCCTGCGCCGCTGGCGCGGCTTCGTCCCCGCACTCCAAAGCGGGCTGCGCCCGCAAGGAAAGACCATGCGGCCGAACGAGGCGACCACACTTCACAGAATGACATTCGTTATTCGCCATTTCCCAGCGTTCCCCAATCCCAACTCGCCAACTCCGCCAGGTGGTCGCGCCGGGTCAGGTTGAATTGCAGCGGCGTGATCGTCACGTACCCCGCCTCCAGCGCCGTCGCATCGGTTTCCAACTCCTCCGCGATCGGCCGATCCGGCGTGGCGATCCAGTAATACGTCCGGCCGCGCGGGTCCTGGCGGCGCTCGAAGATGTCCTCCATCACCGCGGTCGATTGCTCGACCACCTTCAAC
>JAQTVL010000272.1 GCA_028706835.1 Phycisphaerae bacterium
AGGGCCTCGATTCCGGCTGACCGGGCGTTGGCGAGCGCCTTGGCGGACAGGTCCTCGAAGATCACCTTGCCGTCGGCGGATCGGCCGGTCGCGTAGCGGAACGGGTTGGCCTTGTTGCTCGTGCCGAGGATCGTGCCGCCGATCGTGAGGATGTTCGACACGTCGTCCCAGTGCAACTGGCGCATGTGGTTCTCGACCATGCCGGCATAGCCGTCGAGAATGCCAATGACTTCCAGGCCATACTGCTTGATCGCGGTCTTGGTGACCGCCCGGATGACCGCGTTGAGGCCCGGACAATCGCCGCCGCCGGTGAGCACGCCGATTCGCTTGATCTTGGCCATGGATATCACCTCGATTGATGTGGTGCCTGGAGTAGGAGCGAGAAGTTGTGGAAATCAATACAACATTTCTCTAACGAAGGAGGCGGGGCACCCGGCAACTTCCCGTCCTTGCACAGGTCGTGTAGACGATCGGCATCCTTGTGGCAGAGACTCTCAGACTCGTATCGCCGATACGTGGCCGTTTCGTCAACGGTTTCCCCACGAAGGAATGCCAACCAGGTCTCAATGTTGCGCCTTGGGACGACCAACATGATGCGTTCGCTTGGTTGCCTTTGGGGGATGTCTTGTTCGTCGCACGCCGAATCAAGGCCTCGGACGCGATCAACAACCTCTTGGGTGTCCGCGTCGATCACGGCGATGAGCCCGTTGTGGAGATGGTTGGCTTGGCTCCGGTAGGCCTTCAACTCGGTTGGAAACCGTTCCCGGACCCCTTGCTCTCCGCTGCCTCTCCCGGATGGGTGAATCTTCTCGTAGATGTCGTGTCGCGTCCATCCCCGATTCATGAGAAACCGTCGAACGAAGCATGCCTGTTGGCGATCCTCACACAGGACGGTGATCTTCGCCGGCCTGTTCATGCCGTCCACCCCCGGGCGATGGTCTCGGAGGTTGTCAACCCGTCCGCCGCTGGCGGCGTGTCATACACGCGAGTCGGGCCGTTGTCAGGCCGGTCGAACCAACGCCCGGACGACCCGGCCAGGTAGTCGATGATCTCCGGGTTATGCGAGATCAGCACCGCTTGAGACATGGAACTTCCACAAACATCCTGGAGGGAGGTCACCCAAGGCTGGATTTCCCGGAGGGCCAGATAGTTGTCCGGTTCATCCAGGAACAGGGTATAGTTTTCGCCTTTGACCCCATAGAGGAGGGTGTAGAGCATAATCATTTGGCGCTGACCATCGGATAGTTCGTTGAAGGCATAGGGTATCGCCTCGGTCGTCTCGGCGCCACTTCGGAACCCGACCTTCAACACTTGTTTCCTGCCAGCATCGCGGAACTCCAGGGAGTCAAACCCCGTAATCGCCTCGCGCAACTGCTTTGTTAACTCCGCGACATTGTTCGAATGCACCTTTGAGACAAAGCGATACCAAGAAGGAAAGTTCTCGCCCATCGGGGTCAGCCGGTCGTTGTCTTTCTCACTGTCGAATGCAAAGATTGGCGGGCAAGGACGGACCACCACCAGCTTGTGCATTTGGTAGCGAAAATGCTTATGGGAACCGGCCCCAAGAATCTTGGGGATGCCAGATCGGGATTGGTTAACGGGAGATTGCTGCCCAGGTGTTGAGTTGTCTGGGGACAGCTTCTTGCTCCCCTCATCGAATTCGTAAACGACACGTTGGTTTATGCGAAGATCCTCGCGTTTGACGCGCTGATCCCTCCGTCTTGGGAAATGTTGGATAGAGAGGGTGTAAAGGTAGACGTCGTCGCCGACTTTCATTTCCAATTCAAATCGCTGGATGTCAAGCTGCTGCCAGCGAGTCAGATCCTCCGATGGAAAGGCGGTGGCCACGTCCAGGTCGCCGGCAATAAACCCCTGGAGGCGGCGCAGGACTTCAAAGACCGCCGTCTTGCCGCTGCCGTTACTCCCCAGCAGAAGGTTCAGGCGGTCAAACTTCAGGTCGAAGTTGACCAGGCAGCGAAAGTTGTCCACGTGGATTCGCGTCAGCATCATTCACCTCCGCGGGGCTGCCTCTCGGCATTGGGTGGCACCGACGGTCGCCCGATAGAATGATACTCGAATCCCATCTCGGCCATCAACTGCGGCTCGTACAGATTTCGCCCGTCGAGTATGAGCGGGCGGCGGAGCAGGGCCCGCATACGATCGAAGTCCGGGCGGCGGAACGGGCTCCACTCGGTGCAGATCAGCAGGGCGTCAGCGCCAGCCAACGCGTCGTACTGATCGTCGAAATACTCAAGCTTGTCCGCAAAGACGGCGCGAACGGCCGCGTTGGCGGCTGGGTCATGGACCCGCACGCGAGCGCCCGCCAGCAGCAGTTGGTCGATGATCTCCAGCGCCGGCGCCTTGCGGATGTCGTCGGTGCCGGGCTTATAGGACAGCCCCCAGATCGTCAGCGTCTTGCCGGCCAGATCGTCGCCCAGCCGATCGTGAGCCCACTGCACCAGCAGCACGTGCTGGTCGCGGTTCACGTGGGCGATGGCCTCGAGCAATTGAGCGCGATAGCCGCGCTGGCTGGCGAGTTGGATCAGCGCGTCGAGATCTTTCGGGAAACAACTGCCGCCGAAGCCGATGCCGGGATACAGGAATTCGAAGCCGATCCGGTGGTCGTAGCCCACTCCGCGGCGGACCTCGTTCACGTCGACGCCCACCAGCTTGCAGATGTTGGCCAGTTCGTTAATCAGGCTGATTCGGCCGGCCAGCAGGATATTCGCGGCGTACTTGATCATCTCAGCGCTGGTGCGAGATACCGCCAGGATCGGGTGCTCGTTTCGGACGAACGGAGAGTACAGCCGGCGAAGGCGATCCTCGCTTGGCTTGTCGGCGACGCCGATGATCACGCGGTCCGGCCGCTCGAAGTCATCGACCGCGGTGCCCTCCTTGAGAAACTCCGGATTGACCGCGAAGTCGATCGGCGCCTCGGCGTGGGTCGCCGCTAGCGCATCCGTTGTGCCCGGCGGCACGGTCGACTTGACGACGATCAGCCGACTGGCGGTTCGTCGGCCGGCTGGTTCGCGGCGGACATGTTCGGCCACCGACGCGACGAGCGACTGGACGATGCCGATGTCCGCCTGGCCGTCCGCTCGTGTCAGGGTCGGCACGGTCACGAGGAGCATGTCCGCTTCGCCGACCGCCTGTGCCAGGTCGGTTGTAAACCGCAGCCGGTGGGCGTGCAGATTGGCGGCCAGCCGATCCGCCAGGCCGGCCTCGTGGAACGGCGGCTTGCCCGCGCGCAGCCGGTCGATCTTGCCGCGGTCGATGTCGTATCCGATCACGGGATTACCGACGTTCGCAAGCCCGCACGCGGTGGTCAGGCCGACGTAACCGGTTCCGAGAACGGCGATCGTTTCAACCGCGGGTGCAGCCATCGGTTCTTTTTCACTCCGCTGGACGGGGAATCGCCGCGCGGCTATAACTTCAGCAACAGGATACGGTATTGCCGGCGTGGGTGAAGCCAGCCGTCCATTTCGGATATTAACGGCTGGACGGGGGCTGGAACGTTAGCTGAAAATCAGCAGAGGAACTCGCCATGAACATCCTCGTCACCGGGGCCGCCGGGTTTGTCGGGTCGAACTTCTGCGATCGGCTGATCGACGAAGGCCACACCGTCGTCGGCGTCGACAACTTCGTGACCGGGCGGGCGCGGAACCTGGATCACCTGGCCGGGCACGCCCGGTTCACGCTTCGTAACGCGGACGTGAGCGAGCCGATCGGCTGGCCGGACGGCCTGCCCAAGCCGGCGGCGATTGTCCACATGGCGTCGCCGGCGTCGCCGGTCGATTTCGGCCCGCTGGCGATCCGGATCATGCGGGCCAACGCGGAGGGCACGTACCACATGCTGGAACTGGCGCGGGCGATGGGGGCGCGATTCCTGCTCGCCTCGACCAGCGAGGTTTACGGCGACCCGGAGGTTCACCCGCAAACGGAGGAGTATGTCGGCCACGTGTCCACCGTCGGGCCGAGGGCGGTGTACGACGAGTCGAAACGTTACGCCGAGGCGATGGTGTGCGCCTATCGCCGCCAGTACCAAGCCGACGCGCGGATCGTGCGGATATTCAACACCTACGGCCCGCGGATGCGCCCGGACGACGGCCGCGTGCTGCCGGCGTTCATCTCTGCGGCGTTCCGCGAGGAGCCGCTGCCCGTGCAGGGCGACGGCTCGCAGACGCGGAGCTTCTGCTACATTACTGACCTGGTGGAGGGCATCTATCGGCTGCTGATGAGCGACCAGCTCGGGCCGATCAACATCGGCAACCCGGACGAGGTGACGATCAAGCAGGTGGCCGAGGAGGTCATCGCGGCGACAGGCAGCAAGTCGACGATCCGGTACCAGCCGGCCCCGCCGGACGACCCGCGCCGCCGCTGCCCGGATATCACCAAGGCAGCCCGCCTGCTCGGTTGGGCGCCGAAGGTCGCGCGCAAGGAGGGCCTGGCCAGGACGATCGCCTATTTCCGCACACTACTCGGCAAGACGGAAGCGCCGGCGGGGAAACGATAGCGCGTGCTGGCTCCTCCACCCTTGCGAGGCGGGAAAGGGGGTCGGAAGCCGTTGCTACTCCCCCGTCGTCCGCACGAGCCGGTCGAGGACTTCCTGCATCTTGCTTACCGCGTGGTGGTCGCCGCGGGCCTTGGCTGACTCGATGCCGCGACGGTAGGTCGCCTTGGCGTCGTCGAGCCGGTTGAGCTTCTCGCAGAGCAACGCCTTCTGGGTGTAGGCGGCGGTGTAAGACGGATCGAGCTCGATGACGCGATCGAACTCGGCCAGCGCGGCGTCGGCGTCGCCGAGCTTCGCGCATTCCATCGCCAGGGCGAAATGAAGGAACGCATCGTTTGGCTGCTTGACCAGCATCGCCTGGAGTTGTTCGCGGCGGTCGGCCATGGTCAACTCGCCTCGGCTGCCCGTCGGGCGTTCTCGCGCCGGGCCTCGGTCATGCGATAGGAAATCAGGTATGCGATGATCGCGGCTGGGAGCGCCAGCCCCATGAAGTCGATGGGCAGCACTTCGCCGAACCGGGTCGGCGCCAGATAGGCCGGCTCGCGGGTGACGGAGTCGACTGCGGGGGCGAAGATGGTGAACAGGTAGAAGGCCGCAGCCGTCGCCGGCACCGACGGCACGATGCCCCAGGGGCTGCGCGTCGGGAAGACCTGGTGGGCGGCCAGCGAGCCCAGGAAGAACCCGGCGGCCAGCGCGAACAGAATCTGCCCGCGAAGGATCGGCCCGGCTGGGCGATCGGGCGTCGTCGTGCCGTTCAGCAGCAGGAGATAGACCAGAGTCGCGACGATGCCGGTGGCGGCCACGTGTGTCAGCAGCGTGATCAGTTCGTCCGGGGGCACGGGCAGGGGCCCGGTGCGGTCTGCCGGCTTTCGCCCGGGGGCGGGCGATTCCGTCTCGTCGAGCGAGACGGTGTGGCGGTCCATCGGCTTGGCTTTGGGCATCATCGTGGCCGCCCAGGCCGCCAGCAGCGCGACGATGCCGCTGATGGCGAAGTAAAGCCCCGTCTCAGCCAGCAGCCTGGCGTAGAACCGGTGGAGTTGCTCGTTCGACAGGAACATCAACTCGTTGTCGATAGGCCAGGAGCGCAGGGCGAGGCCCAGCCAGCCGGCCCCGATGATCAGCCAGGCGACGCCCGGCAAATCGCGCAGCAGCCAGAGGGCGCCGATGATCGCGGTCAGGCCGATCATGCCGATCATCAGCATGACGGCCATGCTGGGATGGGCGAGCTTGGCGAGGATGAACGGCCCGCGCGGGTCCAGCCGCAACATGCTCCAGTATCCGACGCTGGCAGCCAGCGCGAGTGCGATGCCGAGGACGACCAGCAGCTTGAGCTTGACGATCAGGTTCCAGCGCATGGGTAAAGGGTATCATTGGTCAGCGGGGTTTTCAATTCTCATCCTGACGGTATGCTCTTGTCATGCTCACCGCCGTCATTCATCCTGGCGCCATCGGCGACCTCGTCCTGGCTCTGCCGCTGGTGCAGACGTTGGCGCGCACGTCGGGGCCGGTCGAACTGGTCGCGGCCGGCGATCGCGCGGCGGCGCTCGCCCGCCGTGGGGCGGTGTCAGCCGGGTGGTGCATCGACGGCCTGCCGTTGGCGGAGTTGTTCGTGCCTGGGCGCACGACGGCGGAAATCTCGCTGCGGCTGGCGGAATGGCTTGATCGATTCGACTGTGTCGTCTCCGCCTACCCAAGCGAAACCTTCACCGCGAACCTGCGGCGTATCTGCCGCGGCCGGGTTGGCGCGGTCAACGTTCAGCCGGCGGCGATCGAGGCGTCGGGGCTGCACGCGTCCGACTTCATTCATCGCCAGATGTTCGACTCGCCGACGCCGCTGCCGCATAT
>JAQTVL010000273.1 GCA_028706835.1 Phycisphaerae bacterium
TTGTTCGATCTGTTCGAGCATGGCTCCCTTAAGAGCGTTCAGCTTTCAGCTCTCAGCATTCAGCTTCTTTCGGATTCTGTCCTGGCTGACCGCTGAAAGCTGATCGCTGACAGCTTCTTCTTCTGGACAATCAGCCCCGAACCGCCATCGGCCCGGGGCTGGCGATTGCCTGAATGTTCCGAACAGCCCCGCCTACGCCAAGGCAGTCTTCGCCTGGTCGCACACGGCGTCGAACGCCGGCGGATCGACGATCGCCAGCTCGCTGAGCATCTTGCGGTTCAACTCGATCCCCGCCTTGATCAGCCCGGCGATGAACTGCGAATACCGAATCCCGCGAAGCCGGCAAGCCGCCGACAGCCGCGTGATCCACAGCGCCCGGTAGTCGCGCTTCTTCAGCTTGAGCCCCTTGCGGCGTTGCGTCCGCGTCCGCAGGTTGGCCTGCTTGACGTGACGCCAGGAGCTCTTGCGAATGCCGTATTGGCCCTTGACCTGCCGCTTGATCCGTTTGTGCTTGTGCTGCCGGGACGCCCCGGCCCTGACTCTGGGCATGACTGCTTCCTTTTGGAATTCGGAATTCGGAATTCAGAATTCGGAATTCAGAAGAAGGATCGCGTCGCGATGGCCATTCTGAATTCTGAATTCGGACTTCTGAATTCTTGGTCCTTCATTTTCCCATCATCCGCCGGAACTTCTTTGTGAACGCCTTCAGGCTGACCACCAGCGGCTTGCGAAGCCGGCGCTTCCGCTTGCCGGTCTTCACGCTGAGCAGGTGGCTCTTGCCGGGCCTGCGGTGCTTGACCTTGCCGCGGGCGGTCACCTTGAACCGCTTAGTAAGGCCCTTGTGTGTCTTCATCTTCGGCATGGAGTCGCTCGCTTTCGCTTTCAGAATCGCCGCTCGTCCGGGCGGTTCAGCCGGCCCGCCGCTCGACGCCGTAAACAGAACGACGCCGAGCCTGTTGCGGACCCGGCATCGTATCCTGCCAGAGCCTCACTATGTTACTAACTGTCCGCCGACTTGCAATAGCGACTTTTCGTCGCCCGTTCGCAGCGTGTGCCGCGGGTGCCATGCCTGCGACGGCTGTCTTGTCGCAGGCATGTCGTCTCGGACGCACCAGCCGCCGAAAACATGCCTGCGACGGTACGGCTGTCGCAGGCATGGCACCCATCAATTCACGTGCGACAGAACACTAATGCCGCCGTAAGGCGGTGGAAGATGCCCTGACGGGCACACTACGAACCGACCTCACGTCGTCGGACCCGTCGGCGGCGCCGGGGCCGCCGCAGGCGATGCCGGAGCCGGCGATGCCTGCGCCGCCGGACCCGCCGCGGGCGCTGCCGCCGCCGCGACAGCCGGGGCAGCCGCCTTCGGCTCGCCCTCGTGCTTGCCCGCCGGGGCCCCGCCCTTCTTGTTCGGCATCAGCACCATGTTCATCCGCTTGCCCATCATCCGCGGCGGGGTTTCGACCTTGGAGATGTCGACCAGCCCCTCGGCGATCTCGCGCATCCGCGTCATGCCGAGGTCCTGGTGGGCCATCTCGCGCCCGCGGAACATCATCGTGAACTGCACGCGGTCGCCCTCGAGCAGGAACTCCCGCGCGTGCTTGATCTTGAAGTCGCGGTCGTGGATATCGGTCTTCGGCCGCAGACGCACCTCTTTCAACTGCTGCGAGTGGTGCTTCTGCTTCGCCTTCTGCTCTTTCTTGTTCTGGCGGTATTTCCATTTGCCGTAATCCATGATTCGGCAAACGGGGGGGCGTGCGGTGGGAGCGACCTCCACCAGATCCATGCCCGTCTCGCGGGCCCGGCGGATCGCCTCTGCCGTCTCGATGGTTCCGATCTGATTGTCAGCCTCGTCAATGAGCAGAATCGGAGAAATCCTGATCTGCTCGTTCGTTCGCAATCCTTTGGAAATGGTTAAATCCCCGAACAAGGTCTTACGGGCGCCCGGACGGCTACATCGCCAATCCCGTGAAAGCCCGGTTTCTCTACCGGCTCAATGCTACCCCCCATCTACTAGTCGGTCAATACCGATTGTGCGCCCCCGCGCCCCGTGCCCCTGCATGGGCGAAATGACGAATGCCGAATGGCGAATGACGAAAGAATGTCAAATGACCAATGACGAATGACCCCGTCATCCGTCCGTTTGTGGAGTGCGGGAGCGAAGCTCCCGCTTTGGAGCGAGGGCGTAACCTTCGACGACCCAAAGCGGCAGCTTCGCTACCGCACTCCACAAAAAGACATTCGTCATTGTCGCTTCGTCATTCCTTCGGCATTCGGCATTCCCACGCCCAAGCCCGGAACCGTAGGTTCCGCGGTGAGCGTCAACCCGGCAAATCCCGCGACCCCTGCCCCCTGCCCGTGCCCGTGCCCATCGATTCAGCCGCGAAGCGGCGGCGGTATGTAACCGATCCCGCCTCGTCTTCCGCATTCAGCCGCGAAGCGGCGGCGGCATGTAGCCCCAGGCGAGCGCAGCGAGCCTGGGGGGCACCCCACCCCCAAACCCGTTAGCCTCGAAGAGGCGACGGCGCCGTTCATTGACGGTGCCGCTCGCTGTAATTGGTCATCTTGCCCCGCCCGGCACGACGGACCGGCCGCCCCTCGCCTCAACCGCTACGCGGGTCGCGTAGCCAAGCGTCCGCAAAAGTCGCTGGCAGTCTTCCCATGTCAACCCAAAAGCTCGAACGTCAGCCAACCCCAGGCGTGCCACCACGTCCCGCACGACCGCCACATCGTTCTCCTCGAACTGCCCGTCCATCAGCGCCAATTCGGCCCACGCCACCAGGGATTTCAGCGAAATCCGCCGGCGAAGATACGCCGCCATCTTCCCGGCTACAATCTGTCTCGACACTTTTACCTTCATGACCGCCTCTTCAATTTGCGGTGGCCGGAGTCCACAGGATATTTTTGATGCACTTCAACGAGTTGTCCAGCATCATCGTAGATTTCCTGCCAGAATCGAACCGTCGCCTCATCCGCATCCACTTCCTTGATGTATCGGGCCTTCCACCCGTGCCGGCCGGACACCTCCAGCCAATAACGCCGCCCGCCGCGGGCCAAGGCCTCCCAGCGCCCAAACTTCTTTTCGTTTTGTTCTCGCTTACCCACGGTGGTTGCCTTGTTGGTCGCTCAATAATCGTGGCACGTTTCAGGTGTCACGGTTTGGCGGTGCCCGTCCGCAGCGCCCGCGTCTTCGACTCCGCGCTCAGCTTCGCAACCGCCGCGTCCACCGGCATCGCGCCCAAATCCCCAGCCGACCGCTCGCGCAAACCCACCGCGCCCGCCTCCGCCTCTTTCGGGCCGACCACCAGCATGTACGGCACCTTCGCCAGCGTCGCCCGGCGAATCTTCGCGCCGAGCTTGTCCGCCGAGTCGTCGAACTCCGCCCGCAGCCCAGCCGCCTTCAGACGCGCCGCCACCTGCCGCCCGTAGTCGTTCGTCTTCTCCGAAACCGGCAGCACCGTCGCCTGCACCGGCGCCAGCCACAGCGGGAAGTTGCCCGCGAAGTGCTCGATCAGGAACCCGATCATCCGCTCGTGCGTGCTCAGCGGGGCCCGGTGGATCACCAGCGGAATCTCCGGCTCATTCTTACGGTTCACGAATGCCAGGTCGAATCGGCTGGGCTGCGCGAAGTCCACCTGGTTGGTCGCCAGCGTGAACTCCCGCCCCACCGCGCTCCAGATCTGCACGTCGATCTTCGGCCCGTAGAACGCCGCCTCGTTGGGCACCTCCACGAACGGCACGTTATTGTTGACCATCACGTTGCGGACCATGTCCTCGGTCTTCAGCCACAGCCGCTCGTTGTCGACGTACTTCTTGCCCAGCCCAGCCTTGCTGTGCGTGCTGAACCGCATGACGAACTTGTCCACGCCCAGCAGCTTGAAGTACTCCTCGTACAGCCGGACGACCGCGATGAATTCCTGCTCGAACTGCTCCTCCGCCACGTAAATGTGCGCATCGTTCATCTGCATCGACCGCACCCGCAGCAGGCCGCACAGCTCGCCGCTTTTTTCGTAGCGATAGCAGGTGCCGTACTCCGCCAGCCGCAGCGGCAGCTCACGGTAGCTCCGGGTTCGGGCCCCGAAAATCTTGTGGTGGAACGGGCAGTTCATCGGCTTGATGTAGTACCGCACGCCCTCCAGTTCCATCGGCGGGTACATGCTCTCGGCGTAGTACGGCAGGTGGCCGCTGCGGATGAACAGGTTCTCCTTGGTCACGTGCGGCGTGCGGACGCGGACATACCCGGCCCTGTCCTCCGTCTCCTTCGCCAGCCGCTCGATCTCCTCGATCATCGTCCCGCCGTTGGGCATCCAGAGCGGCAGGCCCGGGCCGACCTCGTCGTCGAAGATGAAGATGTCCATCTCCTTGCCCAGGCGGCGGTGGTCGCGCTTGCGGGCCTCCTCGATGCGGGCCAGGTGCTCTTCGAGTTCCTTCGGCGAGAAGAACGCCACGCCGTAGATGCGGGTAAGCTGCTTGTTTTTCTCGTCGCCCCGCCAATACGCGCCCGCCGTGTTGATCAGCTTAAAGCAGGCGAGCTTCCCGGTGTCCGGCAGGTGCGGCCCGCGGCACATGTCCAGAAAGTCGCCCTGCTGGTACAGCGACACCGTGCTGACGTGCTCGTCGCGCACCAGGTCGCCGATCATCTCCGCCTTGTACCGCTGCCCCAGCTTGATGAACCTTTCGCTTGCCTCTTCGCAGGAAAGTTCCGTACGCACAAACGGAATCTTCTCCGCGACGATCCTGCCCATCTCCTCTTCGATCTTCTCCAGGTCCGCCTCGGTGATCGACTTGCCCGCGGGCAGGTCGAAGTCGTAGTAGAAGCCGTACTGGAAGTCGTCCATCAGCGCCGGGCCGATGGTGTACTGAACGTCGTTGCCGAACAGCCGCCGCACCGCCTGGGCCATCACGTGCGTCGTCGAGTGCCGCAGGACTTCCAGGGCCTCGGGGTTCTTGGGTGTGACGATGCGGACCGTGTGCTCGCCGCTGATCGGCGAACTCAGGTCGACCAGTTTGTCGTCGACGAATGCCGCCACGGCGACGTCAGCCAGACGGGGGCCGATCTTCGCCGCGACATCCTTCAGCGAGGCGCCGTCCGCAACCTCCAGCGCCTTGCCGTCCGGCAGGATTGCCTTAGCCATTGAACCGCTCCTTGATCGAGTGACCCGGCGCGTTCCCTACCAAGGAACCGCCCGCCGGCATCACGAGTCTCTACGTTGTAAGGATGAATCGCAGGCTTGTCAAATCAGGATAGGCCCGGGAGAAGAGGCCGCTCCGCAGATTGGTGCAGAAGATAAGAGAATTCAGAATTCTCTTCTCTTCCAATCTGCGTCATCTGCGAAATCTGCGGGGAGCCTTTACGGCCGGACGCCCAGGTGGGGCGAGTTGGCGGGCTGGCTCGATTTGCGACGCGGCTCCATCGCGTCATGGATGCGATACACATGGCCGCACTTGTTGCAGGAGACCCACCCGACCGCACTCGGCCCGGTCACGGTGGCCGGGCTCCCGCAATTCGGACACAGGCAACGAATCGTCATGGCACTTCACCCTCCAAACGCACGCGCTCTCCGCCGGAACTATCGGCGGAACGAAGGCGGGGATTTAGAAAGAAGCGCGAGGGACGAGGTGCGAGGGAACGAATGCCTCGCGGCGACCCGTCTCCCCCTCTCCCCGTCTCCCCGTCTCCCCGTCTCCCCGTCGTCCCGTCGTCCCGTCTCCCCGTCTCCCCGTCGTCCTTTCTTCAGTCTTCCCTCTGGTCCACCCCGTCGACCGCCGCGTGCGCCAGGTGGTGCAGCATCCCCCGGAAGATCACCAGGTGCAGCGGATACAGCAGATACCAGTAGGCCAGCCCCCACACCCCGAACGGGTCGAACACCGCCGTCTGGCAGATCGTCGCGCCCCCAGCCGCCGGCGACACCTCGTACTCCAGCCACGCCCTGCCCGGCACGCGCATCTCCGCCCAGAGCAGCAGCCGGCGGGGCGGGTCGAACTCCGCCACCCGCCAGTAGTCGATCGCATCGCCAATCTTGAGCTTCTCCGGCGCAGGCCGGCCCTGCCTCATGCCAGGCCCGCCGACGATCTTGTCCACCGCCGCCCGGGCGCGGAGCAGGAAGTCGCCGAAGTACCAGCCGTTCTTGCCGCCGATCCGGCGGATCGGCGCGAACGCCTGCTCCGGCGACACCGGCACGCGAAGCACGCGCGAGTGAACCACTCGGCTGCCGAACCGCCCGCTGATCCACCCCTGCCCGTCGTGCGGCGGGGGCGGAGGCTGGACCCGGGCCCATTGCCGCTCCGCCATCTCGCTGTCCTCAGCCGCCAGCG
>JAQTVL010000274.1 GCA_028706835.1 Phycisphaerae bacterium
CGTCGTCGCCCCAGTCGCCGACCGAGGCCCAGGCGGCCTGCCCGTCCGCCCACAGCGGCTTGCCCGGCTGCAGCTTCCACTCCGCGGCAAGGTCGCCGGGGTTGATCGCCACTTGCAGCAATCCGCCCGCCGACACGAACACCGCGTCCGGCTTCTTGTCGCCGTTGACATCGACGAGCGCGACTGCCAGCAGGTCCTTGGCGTCCACTTTGGCGAACTCGATCTTCTTCGCCCCCACCTTCTTGCCGTCATTGAGCAGCAGCGTGTTGCCGAGCAGCAGATCGACGTGCCCGCTCACCTCGCCGGCGGCGTGCGCCGCGCCGACGGCCGGCCAGGGGCCGCCCCACTTCTCCGTCACGTCGGCGTAGCCGTTGTCGGACCGCGCGAACAGCCGGGCGGCGCCGGCGGCGGCGACCAGCAGCTCCTCGCGGTTGTCCTTGTCGATGTCGACGGGCATGATCCACGTTGGGTTCTTCATGCCGAGATTGCCGATCTTCTTCGCTTCGCCGAAGTAGTTCGGCTCGGCCTCGTTCAGCAGCGTGCTCTTACCGGCCTTCATCTCCCCGACGATGCGGGCGAGTGCCGCCGTCCGGCCCGGGAAGCTCTGCTTGAGGTCGTGAACCTGCCCCACCCGCCAGGCCGGCGGGTTCGAGTTCGGCACCAGGTCCGCCAGCACCCAGGTGTCCGCCAGGTGCAGCACGGCCACCGTGCCGTTGCGGGCCTTGCTGACAAACAGCACGATCGGCTGATCGGCCGCGACCTTGCCGAACAGGTCCGCCGGCGCGGTCACCTGGACGCGGAACGTCTCGCCGACCGACTCGCCCTTGGCCACGTCGGCCACCTTCACCTCGGCCACGCGGTTGTCCGGGTTCACCTTCGTGACCGTGCCGACGACGACGGACCGCGACATGTCGAACGTCTTGCTGACGGGCAGTTCGATCTTGATAACCGCGGCGGCGGGCACGAAAAGGGCAAGAATGGCCGCGACGGCAAGGAGAGTGACTCGGTTCTTCATGCGGTGCTCCCACGCAAAGGTCACGGAGATTACATCGGTCGTCCCGTCAGAGTTCAACCCGAAATCGCGGTCCACAGTTCGGGCGATCTTGACGCTGACGCGACAACTCGCTCCGCCCCAAACGAGTTCGGCGCGCCTATCCTAATGAATGGAGATGAGTAACCAGGGACAAACCGGACCGGTGCGGGCGCTCCTCGTTGAGGATAACCCCGCCGACGCGCGCCTGCTGCGGGCAGCCGTGTTCGACGGCGTCGAGTCGGAGTTTCAGATCGAGCATGTGGAGCGGCTGAACGACGCCATCCGCCGGCTGGAGGCGGGAAAGGAGAAGTTCGACGTCGTCCTGCTCGATCTGAACCTTCCTGACAGCACGGGCATGGAAACGGTCCGCTGGGCGGTGGCCGCCGCCCGGCAGGCGCCGATTATTGTGCTCACCGGCATGGACAGCGACACCCTCGGCATGGAGGCCGTTCAATACGGCGCCCAGGACTACCTGACCAAGGGCCAGATCGACCGCCGCGTAATGTCGCGGGCCATCCGCTACGCCATCGAACGCAAGCGATTCGAGGTCGACCTGATCGCCGCCAACGAGACGCTCGAACAGCGCGTCCACGACCGGACGGCTGAGCTCGAACGCTCGGTGACGATGCTCGGCGAGCAGGTGGCGGACCGGCTCGAGACCGAGCGGACGCTGCGGGAATCGGAAAGCCGCTTCCGCTTGCTGCTCGAAGCATTGCCGGACGTGTTCTGGATGTACTCGCCGGAACAGGAGCGAGTAGTGCTCTGCAACTCAGCGTTCGAACGCGTGTGGGGCCTGTCACGTGAAACGCTCGACGCCCACCCGCGGGCGTGGCTGGCCGTGGTCCATGCCGACGACCGGGCCCGCGTCGATCAAGCCGTGCAGGACCTCCTGGCCGCGGCTCGCGCGGGCACGATGGTCTGCGTGGCCCTCGATTTCCGCCTGTCCCGGCAGGACGGCTCGACTGTGGGACTCCGCGAGCGAATTTTCCCGATCTACGGCCAGCGCCACGAGTTGCTTTACCTCTGCGGCGTGGCGGAACTGCTGGCCGCCGAGCCCGCGAGGGTTGTCGTCCCTCCGCAGACGGTCGGACAGCACCAAGCGACGTAACCATGCCCGCAATCGAGGTTTTTTTCACAAATGCAACTACTGCATATATAAATAGTTCCATCGTTTCTCATATCTGATAATTGAGAATATTCGTTCTTTCTGAGCCACGTCGGGCTTGCAAAATGCGCGAAAACAATGTAAAGTCCATAGGTGTGAAATTTTTCACAATCGGAGCCCGCAGCGTACGATATGAAGCTTGTTCAACTGGCACAAAGAATTGGCGCTCAGATACTCACCGATGTTTCCCCTGAGTTGGAAATCGAGCATATCTACGCCGGCGATCGGATCAGCGACCTGCTTAACCAGGCACACGACCGCGGGTTGCTCGTCAGCAACCTCGGCGGGCTGCAACTGATCCGCGTGGCCGAACTCATGGACGTGCCGGCCATCTGCCTGGTCAACGGCCAGCCGCCCGACGAACGGACGCTCTGCGCGGCGGCGGACCACGGCACGGCGCTGCTGGTGTCGCCGGTGAGCATGTTCGAGACGTGCGGCCGGCTCTACCGCTGCCTGGCGCCGGCAACCAAACGGGTAGAAGTGTGACCCAGAGCCGCTACGTCATTCCGGCTGGCGATTACGAGCAGGCAGGCTTTGCCTCTCGCAGTCTGAAGGACCAGCTCAAGCGGATCGGGGCGGCCCCCGACATCATCCGCCGCGTCATGATCGCCGCCTACGAGGCGGAGATGAACGTCGTCATCCACGCCTCCGGCGGCACGATGCAGGCCGCGCTCGACGAGAACAAGGTCGACGTCGAGGTCGCCGACACCGGCCCCGGCATCGCCGATATCCCGCTGGCTATGACCGAAGGCTACTCCACCGCCCCGCCGAAGGCACGCGAGCTCGGATTCGGCGCCGGGCTGGGCCTGCCCAACATCCGCCGCAACAGCGACCGGTTCTCCGTCGAGTCGGCGCCCGGCAAGGGCACACGGCTGTCCTTCACCGTCTTTCTCCGGCCCCAGGAGGCGGCGCCAGCCGGGCGGAATTCCATCCGCATCGAGCCCGGCCGATGCACCGAATGCTTCCGCTGCCTGCACGCCTGCCCGACGCGGGCCATCCGCGTCCGCGGCGGCGGGCCGAAGATTCTCGATTACCTCTGCGTCGACTGCACGACTTGCATCGCCGCCTGTCCGGCAGGCGGGCTGAGCGCAGCCGGCGCCGCCGAGTCCGTGGTGGCGGCGCCCAGTTCCGTGCTCGTGGCGCCGCCGGCATTCCTGGCTCAGTTCCCCGACCCGGGCCTGGTCCGCCGCAAGCTCGCGGAACTTGGTTTCGCCGAGGTGCGCGTGACCGACCAGGCCGAGCGGGCGCTGCGGACCGCCGCCCTGGACTACGCCGCCAGCCGGGCGGATGAGAACCAGCCGATCTTCTCGCCTGTCTGCCCAGCCGTGGTAAACCTGGTGGCGACCAAGTTTCCGTCGCTGTTGGGCAGCGTGGCGCCGTTCCTATCGGCGACCGAGTCGACGCGAGAGTCGCTACGAGGCCGGCGGGTGACGTTCGTTGCGCTTTGCCCGTCGGAAATGACGCTGCTCCAGTCCGGCGGCGGCCCAGCCGTCGCCGACATCCTCACGCCGGCAGTGCTCGCGGCTGCCATTCGCCCGATGCTCCCCGGTCAGCCGACGCAGGCGACGGCCGCGGACCAGCCGACGGCTGGGGGCATCGACCCGCGCGTGCTGCGGGTAACCGGGATGCGGCACGTGGCCAATGTGCTGGAGATGATGGAGAACGGCCTGATCCGCGAGCCGGCGGTCCTGGAACTTTACGCCTGCGACCAGGGCTGTTTCGGCTCGCCTTTTTTGAAAGAAGACGCCTTCGTGTCCGCCCGGCGGTGGCAGCGGCTGACCAGCGGCCTTCACGGCGACGGCGAGCGGCCCACGCCGCGGACGGTCCCGTTGCGGGCCCGCGCGGGCCTTCGACTGGACGACGACATGGGCGCTGCCATTCGCAAGCTGGCCGACATCGATCGCGTGCTCAAAACGCTGCCCGGCAAGGACTGCGGGCTGTGCGGCTGCCCGACGTGCGGAACGTTGGCGGAAGACATCGTGATGGCGCGAGCGCCCGCGGACGCCTGCGTGCATCAGAAACCGGGGAGGAGTGCGCCATGAAACTCGACCAGATCGCCCGGCAACTGGAGCTGACCGACCTGACGCCGGAGTTGAAGTCCGGCGACCGCGAGGCGACGGCCGGCTTCGCCTCCGACCTGCTCAGCGACGTGCTGGCCCACGCGAGCGCCGGGTCGCTGCTGGTCACCGTGCAGGTACACCTGAACGTGATCGCCGTCGCGGTCCACGCGGACCTGGCAGGCGTGATCTTCGCCGCCGGCCGATCGCCCGAGGAGCCTGTGCGGGCGAAGGCGGTCGCTGAGGGCGTACCCCTGTTTGCGAGCACCCTGCCGGCGTTCGACCTGGCGGGAAGGTTGTATGCGATGGGAGTAAGAGGCGTCTGATGTACTGAAGCCCAGGCATTGCGATGCCTGGGCTTGGCGAGGACTCGACTCGTGAACTGCTACTTCGCCGACCTGCACATTCACACGGCCCTGTCGCCGTGCGCCAGTCCGGAGATGACGCCTCCGGCCATCGTGCGGGCCGCCATTGAGCAGGGACTTAACGTGATCGCGATCTGTGACCACAACTCGGCTGGCAACGTTCGCGCCACGCAGCAGGCAGCCGGCGATCGCCTGGCCGTCCTCGCGGGCATGGAGATCGAGACGGCGGAGGAGGCCCATGTGCTGGCGCTCTTTCCCGACCTGGCTTCCGCCGAGTCTGCCGACGCGAAAGTCAGAGCCCCCCTGCCCAATCGCCCGGCGACGGCGGACGCCTTCGGCCGGCAATCGCTGCTGAATGCCGACGGCGACGTCGTGGGCGAGGAAGGCAAGATGCTCGAGTCCGCCACCGCGTTCTCGCTGGAGCAGACGGTCGCGCTGGTTCACGAGTTCGGCGGCCTGGCGATCGCGTCGCACGTCGACCGCCCGTCGTTCAGCGTGATGAGCCAACTCGGGTTCTTCCCCGAGCAGGCCGGCCTGGACGCGATCGAGATTTCGCCGATCCACAACCGCGACGAGGTCGGCAGATCGTTCGACCGGTTCGGCCTCACGGCGATCACGTCGTCGGACGCCCACTTCCTGTCCGACGTCGGGTTCGCCCGGACGGAGTTCCGGATGCAGGCGCCGACATTCGCGGAGTTGCGTCTGGCACTGGCGGGTTGTGACGGCCGGAGGTGCTGCCGTGCGTGAGTTGGCGTTGCACGTGCTGGACCTGCTGGAGAACTCGATCCGAGCGGGAGCGACGGTGGTCGCGGTCACGGTCGAGGCAGACAAGGCAAGCGATCAGCTTCGCCTGACGATAGAGGATAACGGCCCCGGCTTCGCGGCCTCGGCCGCGGTACTGCTCGATCCGTTCTATACGACCAAGCCGGCCAAGAAGACCGGCTTGGGCCTGAGCCTGTTCCGCGCGGCCGCCGAGCAGGCGGGCGGATCGATGACGGTAGGCCGGTCGGCGTTGGGCGGCGCGAAGGTCGCTGCGACGATGCAGTTGTCGCACGTGGACCGCACGCCAATGGGCAACCTGGCGGCCACGGTTGCGACGCTGGCATGCACGAACCCGACGCTCGACCTGCGGGTCGCACTCGGCAACGGCGGCGAACGGATCGAAATCCGCCGCTCCGACGCCGCGGCCGCCGTCGGCAGACCGAATGACGAACTGGCGGTCGCCAACCGCATGAGCGACCTGATCCGACAGGCGATGAATCGACTCTTTGGTGAGTCACTGTAGTTCCTGGCGTGCTGTATCAAGTAAAGGATGGGTTGACGATGAATAGCTCCCCCGCAGCCTGCGGCTGCAAACCGGCCGACGAGGCGGTCCTCCTCGCCAGGCTGGATGACGTGTTGCTGGAGTACCGCGACAAGCCCGGCGGGCTGATCCCGGTGCTCCAGATCGCCCAGGGCATTTTCGGCCACCTGCCGCAGGTGGCGATCAAGCGGATCTCGCTGGGCATGAACAAGAGCTACAGCGAGGTGGCCGGGGTAGTCGGGTTCTACTCGTTCTTCTCGACGCAGCCTCGCGGCCACCACCTGATCCGCGTCTGCCTGGGCACCGCGTGCTACGTTCGCGGCGGGCAGCGAATCCTCGATGCGATGAAGCGCCGCCT
>JAQTVL010000275.1 GCA_028706835.1 Phycisphaerae bacterium
GGGCTTCTTTTTGTGCCGGAGTCCGCAGGCTGACGCCTGCGGCTACATGCCTTCGCCCGCTTCGTGGGCTGGCTGATGCTCTTGGAATTTTGTTCATCGGCGTTCGTCTGCGTTCATCGGCGGTTAATCCTCTTCGCTGTTCTTCGTGTTCATTCGTGGAACTTCGTGCCCCTTCGTGTTAGCATTTTTTCCGTTCCTTAATCTGCGTAATCTGCGAAGTCTGCGGATAAATGAGCGAAGCAGACGGACATCCCGGTCAGTGGGTCGATCTTTGCCCTGCCGACGCCGTCGAGCCGGGGACGGCCCGCACCGTCATCATCGGCGATCATCCCTACGCCGTCTGCAACGACGCTGGCCGGTTCGCCGTCGTCGACAACACCTGCCCGCACGCGGGGGGCAATCTCGGCGAGGGCGTTGTGCGGGCCGGGCGCATCGTCTGCCCGTGGCACCGCTACGAGTGGCACCTGGCTACCGGCCTGTCGTTCGCCGAGCCGTTTCCGCGCCGGCTTCGCGTCTACCCGGCCAAGGTCGAGGCCGGCCGGGTGCTTGCATTGATCGACGGCAACTCCCCGAATCCGCGATAGTGTTCTATCCGTCGTCAACTGATGGATTGGGTGCCATGCCTGCGACGGTTGTTTTGTCGCAGGCATGTCCTGCTCGCGCGGGCATGGCTGGCCCGCCGTCCAAAACAACCGGACGGCGTTCCAGCCATGGCACCCATCACACGATGGCTGACAGAACAATAGGACGTTTGCCCATCCCCAAATCAGGCCGATATGAACGAACCCGCTGCCCCGCGCTGCGTATGATTCGATGTGGCGTTTGGGAGAGGATAGAGGAATCATGATCGCGACGTTGGAACTCGGAGGCCTGTGGGGACTCGGCGGCTGGAAGAAGCCGCCCCGGCCGGCCCCGCGAAAATAATAGAGGGAAGGACAGTTTCAGCCGGCGGGTCGCCGGTGAGAGAACGCCGGACGCGTAACGCGAGTTGCGCGTCCGCTTTCATGTACGCGAAACTTTGGGTGATCTCGTCCGTCAAATGATCATACGCCCTCGCGCATCCGCGAGTAGTTACACAGGTTTTACAGAGCACCTGGCGCGCCGGGACGGTAAAGTAGACGCGTTAGTCGTTGCTGCATTTCTTTCACTCCGGGGAGAACAGGCCATGGCCAATCGGACGCTCGCGTTTTCGCTGTCATTGCTGGTAGCGACTTGCCTGACGACGCCGCTGCGTGCGGCCGATCCCGCGGCGGAGCCGACGCCGCCGGACCGCGTCTATGTGCCCTACGAGAAACTCAAAGGGTTGCTCGACGCCCAGAAACAGGGCGTGTTCGTCCCCTACGACGAGTTCCACCGGTTGTGGCAGGCGGCCCAGGGCAGCCCGGCCTCGGCGGCCGGGGCCCCGGCGGCCTACCTGATGAGCGCGGCCCGGTTCACCGGCAGCGTCGGCGCGGAGCTTGCGACGATGCGGCTGGAGCTGACCATCGACGTACTCGGCGACGACTGGGTGCAGGTGCCCCTCGGCCTGGGCGGCGTGGCCATGACCAAGGTCGCCTTCGCGGAGGATAAGGACAATCCGCCCAAGGCGGAGCCGCTGCTCCGCGTGGCCGACGGGCAGTACGTGCTCGTGACCCGGGGCAAGGGCCGGCGCGTGCTCCAGGCCGACTTCGTGCGGCAGCTCGTGATCGAGCCGGGCAAGAACGTGCTCAGCTTCCGCGCGCCCGGGGCGGCCATCAGCACGCTCGACCTGCTGATCCCCGAGGAGAACATGAACGTGGACGTCCAGCCGATGCTCGCGGCCACGACCAGCCAGGCCGACGCCGCCGGCAAGAAGGCGACCAAGCTGATGGCGTTCCTGGGCGCGGGCGGCGACGTGAAGCTGAGTTGGAAGCCGACCACGCAGGCGGCCCGCGACCTCGAGCCGGTGGTCATCGCCGACCAGGTGCAGAACGTTCACGTCGGCGAGGCGCTGATCACCTGCGACGTCATCTTCAACTACGACATCCGCCGCCAGGGCGTCGATACCTTCACGATCCAGTTGCCCTCGGCTGACTTCCGCGTGACCGCGGTGGACGGCGCGAATATCAGCAAGTGGGACATGGTCGGCCCGACCAGCGGCCCCGACGCCGCCACCCGGGCGCAAGTGCTCCAGGTGAAGCTGTTCAGCCCGGCCAAGGACAAATACACGCTGACCGTCCGCATGGAGCGGTTCCTTCAGGACGCCCAGGCCCAGATTCCGCTGATGCCGATCGTGACCCAGTCGCGGCAGGCCTTGCGCCAGACCGGCCTGATCGCCATCTCGCACTCGCCGCGGCGTTCCGTCGAGCTTCGCGACGGCAAGGGCCTGGCCCGCGTCGACGCCGGCCGGCTGGCTGGCCCGGCAAATCCGCCCCCGCCGAACGCCCCGCAGCAGCAGGCCCAGCAGGCGGCCCCGGCTGCGCCCAGCATCGTCGCGTATCGGTTCATCACGTCGGACTACTCCGGCACACTGGCCATCGACACGGTCGAGCCGCGGATCACCGCGACCCACCAGTGGGCGCTCGGCGTGGACAACGACCGCCTGCAATTGCAGGGCACGCTCAACTATGCGATCGAGCGCGTCGGCGTGTTCCAGCTTGCGGTATCGCTGCCCGATTCGCCCGTGCCGTGGGAGATCGTCTCCGTCGGCCCGGCCGACATCGTCGACGGCCACCAGTTCTCCGGCAAGGGCGCGGCCCGCGTCCTGAATATCCTGCTCAAGCGCGAAGTCACCGGCAACATCGCCCTGGCCGTCGTCGCCCAGGCCCCGCGCAGCAAGCCCGACGACCCCGTCGATTTCGCCCTGCCGCTGGCTGACCCCAAGAGCCTCCAACTCTACACCGGCCAAGTCGTCCTGCTGCTGGCCGACGCCCTCCGCGCCGAGGTTGAGTCGCAGCCGCAGCTTTCGCGGCTGGCGCTGGACCAGGCCTTCCGCCCGAGCATCGGCTCGCTCGCCCTGGCGATGGCCTTCGAGTTCCGCGCGATCGACCGCGCCAAGCCGATCGGCGCGAAGTTCAAGGTGGCCGTCAAGCCGTCGCAGGTCTCCGCGATCGTGCATCGCCTGGTGGACATCCAGCCCGGCTGGGTCAGCCAGGAGGCCATCGTCCAGTTCCGCGTGCTCTACGCGCCCGTGGACACGTTCTACCTGAAGATGCCGGCGTCGCTGGCCGACGAGGTCGTCGACATCAGCGGCGACCGCATCAAGGAAAAGCCCCGGCTGAACAGCCCGCCCCCCGACGAGCCGACGACGACGCAGTCCGATGCCGCCGCCCCCGCCAGGCCGTGGGCCTACTACAAGATCGTGCTCCAGTCGCCGATCACCGGCGTCTACCAGCTTCGCGTGCAGATGCGCCGGGCGTTCCAGGCCAACCCCGACGGCCGGCCGGTGATCGTGCCGGTCGAGCCGTTGCTGGCCGCCGGCAAGCTGTCCGACCAGGGCGGCTACATCGCGATCGCCAAGGCCGACACGCTCTCCATCCACGAGCCGACGGTGAAGGCCCTGACGGCCGGTGATCCCGGCTCCGCGACCGACCTGCCGCTCGAAGCGCATCGCCGCGCCGCGGTGCTCGCGTTCAAGTACTCCACGCCGCCGTTCGAGCTGGCGCTGCCCGTCGTCACGCAGAAGGGCGCCGACGTCTTCACCATCATCGCCAACGCCGCCATCATCGAGCAGGTGCTCGGCGGCGACGGCACGCTCAACGGCCGGGCCGTCTTCCTGCTGATGACCAGCCGGGCCGACCGCCTGCCCGTCACGCTGCCCGAGCGGGCCAAGCTCTACGGCATCCAGTTGAACGGCCAGCAGGCGTCGTTGGAGGCCGGGCGGACCGAGAACGAGCGGCTGGTGCTGCTGCCGCCGACAGCCGGCCAGGCGTCGCGGGTCGTGCTCGAAGTTACCTACGGTGTGGACCATGCCTCACCGGGGCAACTGGTCGCGCCCACGCTGCCCGACAAGGTTCCGTTCCAGCGGACCGTGTGGCGCGTCTGGCTGCCGGAGGAGTCCCGGTTGCTGCGAGTTGATCGCTCAGCCCAGCGGCTCGAAGTCGACGAGGCCGACCGGCTCATCCGCACGCTCGGCGCGGACTTCCCCTGCACGGTCGCGTTCAAGCTGCCCGGCCAGGGCAAGGCTTACGACTTCGTTCGCCAGGGCGCCCCGGGCACGCTCCGCCTGTTCGTCGCGTCGCGCATCAAGTTCAGCATCGTGGTCTGGCTGCTGGTGATCCTGTTCGGCGTGCTCACGCTTCGGCTGTCGGCGGTCACGCGGGCGTTCCTCGTGCTGGCCGTCGTGCTGGCGGGGATGGTGGTCCACCTGTTCGTCCCGCTGCTGATCGGCCAACTGGCCGTCACCGCAGTCGTCGCGGCGGTTCTCGTCGCGGGCCTGTGGGCAGTGAAGTGGCTGCTCTTGCGGCCGCGTGCGATTACCGCCCAAACCGAGCCGCAACCAGCCGCTGCCGCGGAGGCATTGAACCAATTGGCCGAGGGCAAGGACGCCGGCGACGCCGGCAGCAAGGAGTGATGCCCATGACTACCACCGCACCGCTCCACCGTGCGATCGCGCTCGCCGTCCTCGCTCTCACGAGCGCGACCTTCGCCCAACCAGCGCCCTTGGATAAGCCCCCGCAGCGCCTCTACGTTCCCTATTCCGACCTCGCCGCGCTGCTCGACCCCGCCGGCAAGACCATCCTCATGGACCGCGCCGAGTTCGCCAAGCTGCTCGCCGCCGCCAAGGAGAAGGCCCCCGCCGACGAGCCGGCCGCCCGCATCGCCCAGATCGTCGACGCCCAGTACGTCGCCACGGTGGCCGGCGACAAGGTCGCGCTCACCGGCACGCTCGCCGTCACGTCTGGCAGCGATCAGCCCGTGGCCATGCCGCTCGGTTTCGGCCAGGTCGGCCTGACCGAACTGCTCATGGACGACAAGCCCGCGCCGGTCGGCCGGGACGACCAGGGCCGCCTCGTGCTCGTCGTTACCGGCAAGGGCAAGCACACGCTCGCCGTCCGCGGCGCCGGCGCGCTCAAGGACATCGCTTCCGGCGGCTCGCAGTTCGGCCTGACCCTCCCCGCGGCTGTCGCTGGTTCGCTCAAGCTTTCGGCCCCCGGCGACCTGGAGATTCACTCGACCGTGCCGGTCGTGCAGACGCGTTTCGACAAGGCCACCGATCGCACGCAGGCGGAACTGGCCGTGGGCGGGCAGTCGTCGCTGACGGTCCTGCTCGCGGGCAACGGCCGGCAGGAGGACCAGCGGGCCATCCTGCTGTGCGAGTCTACCACGAACGTGCAACTAACCACGTCCAGCCAGGTGCTCAATTGCCTGCAGACCGTGCAGGTGCTGCGGCGGTCGACGCGCGAGCTGCGTTTCACGCTCCCGATCGAATGGACTGTGACCGACGTGTCCAGCCCGAACATGAACAAGTGGTCGATCGAGGCGGGCAAGGGCGGCGCGCCGCAGACGCTGGTCGTTCAACTTGCCAACGCCGGCCGGGGCTCGCAGTTGATCCACATCCAGGCGTCGGCGCCGATGGCGTCGACGAGCGCCTGGCAGGGGCCGGCGGTGCGGCTTGTCGGCGCGGACTTCCAGCACGGCTACCTGATTGTCGATACCGGCGAACACCTCCGCATCCGCGGCCAGAAGCTGACTGACGCCCGGCAGGAGGACCTGTCAGCGGCGGCCGGGGCGGCCCAGTTCATCGGCACGCCCGTCGGCCGGCTGATTTACCACTGGGGCGACAAGTGGTCGGCCTCGCTGGACCTCGCGACCATCGGCCTGCGTCGCGCCAGCGACGAGCAGCAGACGTTCAGTGTCGGCCCGCAGCAGGTGTCGCTGGCCTGCCAGTTCAAGATCACGGCGATCGGGCGGGAGATGTACGACGTGCAGTTCGACCTGCCGGACGCCAAGAGCGGCTGGGAGGTCAGCGGCGTGACGGTGAACGACTCGGCTGGCGGCTTCGAGTATCACGTCGATGACGCCAAGGACGGCCGGGTGCTGAAGATCCAACTCGCAACCCCGCTGCGCGCGGATGGCATGGCCAAGGTGTCGATCAGCCTGCGCCACGTGCCGGCTGACTGGGACTGGACGGCGGCCGACAACACGCGCTCGCGCGAGTTGTCCGTCCCGCTCGTCCGGCCGCAGGTGGACACGGTTACTGGGCTGGCCTCGGTGGCTGCCAGCGGCGACCTGGAAGTGGACGAGGACGATGTGGACATCGAAGCTGGGGTGGGACCTTACCTCAAGAGGCTCACTGTTGGCCGAATGGCC
>JAQTVL010000276.1 GCA_028706835.1 Phycisphaerae bacterium
GACAGGACCGGCCTGGCGAAGCTGTTCGTCGCGAGCGTGGCGCCGGCCGGCGACGACAAGGCCGCTCGCGACACCCTTGTCGCCTGGCTGCGCCTGTCGCAGGAACTGGTGCAGGACGGCATGTTCCGGTTCACGATCCCAGCCGACCAGATCAAGGTGGCCAGGACGAACAGCGGCATGACCGCAACCGGACAGGCCGTCGTCGACGGCGGCGGCAGGCCCGGACCGATGATGGGCAACCAGGGCGGCATCACCGCGACATTGACCTTCGACCCGAAGGGCAAGCTCGCCAAGGTGGACGAGAAGCACAACGTGCAGGCCGGCATTCGCCCGGTCTGCCAGGCCACCAAACTGCTCGACGCCGATCCGATCGTGCGGAAGATGGCCGAGCAGGACCTGCTCATCATGGGCTCCGCCGCCGCGGATTACCTGGCCGAGCAGCGGGCCAAGGCAAGCCCCCAACTCCAGCGTGCCATCGACGAGATGTGGCGACGAATTCGGGAACGCGAGGCGGGCAGGTAGCCTCGAACCGCGGCTCCCAAGTGTTTCCCCCCCATTGACGCCGCACGCCGGCGTGCCGACAATGCCGTCTGCTCGATGATCGCTTCACACCTCAAAGGAGCCACACATGAACCGTCTGCTCGCACTGGTCGCAATCGCCTGCCTGTTCGCCTGCCCCGCGCTGGCTGAAGTGAAGGTGCCGCTGGTCGTCCAGGAGAGCGGCGGCGTCGATCGCGCGGCCAACCTGATCACCTCCGGCGTGCCGCTGCTGCCAGGCCAAGTGACCGACATGAGCAAGCTCGTCCTGCTCGATGCGTCGGGCAAGCCTGTGGCCTGCCAGTTCCGCGACCTGGCCCGCTGGCGGGCGGACAACTCGCTACGATGGGTGCTGCTGGACTTCAAGGCCAACCTTACTGCCTGGGGGGCCACGCATTTCACGCTGAGCGACGCGGGCCAGGCCCCGGCCGACTCCCCGCTGAAGGCCGCCGTGACCGACGACGCCATCGTCGTGAACACCGGGCCGGCCCAGTTCACCATCAACCGCAAAAAGTTCAATCTCTTCGATCGCGTCCGCCTGGACGTCAATGGCGACAAGGAATTCAGCGACGATGAAGAGGTCCTCAGCCCCTCGGCCGACAACGGCAGCGTGGTCACCGACACGTTCGGCGAGAAGTATTTCTCCGGCGAGGGCACAACCGAGGTGAAGGTCGAGGAATCCGGCCCGGTGCGGGTGTGCGTGGTCGCCAGGGGCACGCACAAGGCCCGCGACGGCAAGGGCTATTCGCTCGGCATGTACGGCTTCGAGGTCCGCATGCACTTCATCGTCGGCACGAACCTCGTCAAGCTGGACGCCCTGATCACCAACAACGGCGCCAAGTGCAACGGCTCGCCGACCTTCAAGGACTACTCCCTGATCGGCAAGCTCAACCTGGCCAAGACCGGCCGGGTGGCCAAGATGTACGGCATGGCGCCGGTGGACATCTCCGTGGCGACCGGCCAGTCGGCCACCGTCTACCAGGACTCCGTCGGCTCGGAGAACTGGAAGGTCAGCCCGGGCGTCAACGGGCAACCAGCCGGCGGCCTGTCCAGCTTCCGCGGCTACCGCATCATCCACCAGGCCGACGGCAAGGACACGGTCCTCCACCAGGGCGATAACGCCCGCGGCCTGACCGAGTTCGGCGACGCGAAGTTCGGCGTGGTGATCGCCCCGAACTACTTCTGGCAGCTCTTCCCCAAGGCCGTCCAGGTCAGCGGCGACGGCACGTTCCGCGTCGGGCTGCTGCCCGGCGAATACAAGGCCGTCCACTTCATCGAGGACGCCTCCGCCGCCGGACAGGTGATCTGGATGGCCTTCTACGCCACCAAGCAGAAGCAATTCGCCGCGGACCCGGAGGGCAAGCCCTGGCCGCACGTCGTCGACGACAGCTACTTCCCCCGGGCCATGGCACGCTGCACCAACGAGCACTACGCCGCCTGCGGGGCGCTGGCCGACGTCGGGCCTTATCTGCCGATCAGCACGGCCAGACCCGGCGAGGGGCAGGTCGAGAACGAGCCCATCGGCGTTTTCACCGGAGACTTCCCGCTCGAGGTCACCGAGCGCCGCTACATGATGACCGACTACCTCAAGGGCAACGCCTTTGGCTGGCAGGTGTTCGGCTGCCGGTGGGAGGAATACGCCGGGCACTCGCCGTGGAACTACGAGCCGATCGGATCGAGCTACTTCCTGTTCAACTACATCAACACCGGCGGGTTGCGGATGCTGGAATTCGGGCTTCGGCGGTCTAAGCAGTTCCGCGACGTGCGGGCTTACAAGATCGACGGCACCGACCTGTGGCACTGCCCGAACTGGGGCGAGTACGCCCGGAACAACGTGGCTGAGGAATGGTGCAGCCGCTCAAGCCAGTGGCCCAAGGGCGAGGAGGTGACCAAGTATTCCGCCGGCAAATATGGCCGGGCCGGCTGGACCGGGCCGAACCCCGAGCACGCCAACCTCGACGACCTGCACGACCTGTATCTGCTCACCGGCGACACGCGGGCCGGGGAGGGCATGAGGAACATCGCCGCCTACGGCGGGGCGTTTGCCGCGACCCGCGCCGGCGACATCGGCCGGGCCACCGGCTGGGCGTTCCGCGCCGTCGCGCGCTACTACGACCTCACCGGCGACAAGAATGCCGCGGACTACTTCAACCGTTGCATTGAAGGTTTCTGGGCCACCGCTCGCAATGCCCGCTCCGCCCCCATGGTCAAGTACGACAACAACTGGTTCATGGACGTCTACAGCCGCGCCGCCGTCATCGCCTTCAACACCACCGGCGACGAGCGGATGCGCGACCTGGTCATCGGCCTGTCCCGCGGCCGCGCCAACCAGCCCGACGCCAAGCAGGCGGAGCGAAAATATGGCTGGCCGACCATGCTGGCCTTCTGCTGGGACCAGACCGGCCTGCCGGAATTCGCCAACGAGAACCCGCAGAAGTACGCCCGGCTGGGCGGGTACTTCCCGTCCTGCGCCGGCTACCTGTGGGCCAAGCCGCGGGATGACAAGCAGGCCCCCGCCGCCATCAAGGACCTGGCCGGCAAGCCGGTCGACGGCGGCGTCGAGTTGACCTGGACCGCCCCCGGCGACGACGGCGACAAGGGAACCGCCGCCGTCTACCAGATCAAGTACGACGACCTGCCGCTGGTCGAGCAGGCCAACGGCGGCAAGGAGTCCAGCTTCTGGGCCGCGAATAACGTCCCCGACGAGCCGAAACCAGCCGCCGCCGGCGCCAAGCAGACCTACACCGCCAAGGGCCTCAAGGCCGGCACGTATCACTTCGCGATCAAGACCCGCGATGAGGTGAACAACGAGAGCCCGATCTCCAACGTAGTCAGTGTGGAGGTCAAATAGCGCCCGAGAACCGGGCGGAAACCGACCCGCGCCCCACTACCGCTGGTGTACCGCGCCGTGCGACCCACTACGCGCCCAATGTTCCACGTGGAACATTCCTCCGATTTCCCTCCCCTTGGGGGGAGGGAGCAAGGGAGAGGGGTTCCTCCGTCCAATGTTCCACGTGGAACATCGCTCATCTTACGCCTCTCCCGCGCAGCGGGGGAGGTGCGGCTTCAGCCGCGGTGGGGGCGAGGCCCGCCGGCAATGTTCCACGTGGAACATCGCTCTGCTTTTCCCTCCCCCGTCGGGGGAGGGACCAAGGGAGAGGGGCCGCCGCAAGGCGGAAGACTCCGTGCCGTCCAATGTTCCACGTGGAACATTAGCCAACCGCAAGACAGCCCGACACCAAACCAGACAGCCGCATATCGGCCGGTTACTTTCGCATATCGGTCGGTTACTGTCGGATACTGTCCGTTACAGGCCGCGCCCAAACCATACAGTCCCGTACAGTCCCGCCCTGCCGGTTACAGCCTCGCCTCAGGCGTTCGGACTGTCGCATCGCATGTGAGGTACCACGCCAACAGTAACGTCTGCCCCTTTCCGGTCCCATCGACAACACGACCGGAACGCTGGATCATCTGAGGTGGCCATCCCTTTGCCAGCGAGAACCCCGGCTAGTCTTTTTCCGCACCTCTACAATGTGAAGGGCGTTGCGGTGGTCGCTCAGTGCGCCGCCTACAAAGGCGTGATAATGCGTATGCTCGGCCAACTCAGAGTGGGCCGCCTTCATCCGCGGGTCTTCCGATACATCTTTCGTGGCAAATACTGGGCTCTGGTCGGCAACAACCATCTTCAGGGCGTGCCACTGGATTGATTTTCGGCTCATTTCGGACCTCCGGCGAAGGCCAAGACGCGTCATTGATTCTACCTTGCTGGTCGCACGTCATAGGTAAAGCGACCATGGTCAGTTTCTATTTCGATGTCAAGTACCTCTTGCCCTTTTTCCGTATTCTCGAACCAGGTGTACTCGCCAGGTTTCAGCTTCGTATTGGGACACCGCCGCGCTGGAAGTTCCCACTGACCTACATCCGTGATACCCCCTCTGTTGTAAGTGACGGACTTGATGATTACCACCTCGTACCCCATGTTCGTCACCTTCCACATAAGCGACTCCTCGTAACTGGACATTTGTCGCTTGTCTCGATTAAGCGCGAAGGTGACCACCAGCGGATACTTTGCCGGCTTCGGTTGCTCGGGTTGCGTCTTGGCAGAAGGCCCGCTCTTGGCAGGAGGTTGATTCTGCTTAACAATCTCGGTGGCGGCCGCCGGCGGAGGGTCTATCGGCCCAGGTTGCCTGGCCTGCTCGGATTGCGCACTGGTGGAAGGGGCCGTTAGGTCAGAAAGCTTCTTCCCGCTAATTATGTCGGGTTCAGCGGCCCTTTGGCGTTCTCTACGTTGAGCCCCGGTCTGGCCCGGGCAGACAATGCATAGCGTGACGATTACGGCAGCCACCATCACGATGCTGGCTATGATGAGAAACCAGAGTGCCTGTTTTCTCTCGGCGGGTGTCATGCGCTACCTCGATCTTGGAAGTTGGGATTATTGGATCATTGGAGACGCCATGCCGATTAGTCTCCCCGGAAGTCTTACACCTCGCAAGCGACATTCCGTTCGCCACCCGACGGGCGAGCGATCACGTTTCTCTGCGACGCGCCCTCACCGCCCCGCCCCGAGGCACGCGATCGTGCCGTCTTCCAGGCTGACGAACACGCGATCGGCGCCGACGGCGATGCCCTCGAACACCGGCGGTGCGGGCAGGTCGACGGAGCCCGCCTTCGAGCCGTCGCCGGCGCGGAGGATCAGCAACTCGCCGCTGCGCTTGCCGTCGGCGGTGCGCGACACGGCCACCAGCACCTTGTCGCCGGCGATCACGATCGACTCGGCCACCGCGACGACGTCGAGCGGGACATCCCACAGGTTGCCAGCCGGCGTCTTGGCGGGGACCGGCCTGGCGACGATCGCGGTGATGCGGACCTTCTCCTTCTCGCTCTTGAACCGGACCGCCGGGCCGCACGAGAATGCGTCGGTGAACGCCACCGGGCACGGCGGATACTCGCCGGGGCCGTAGCCGTAGAGGTTCCGGCTGACGTAGTTGAAGCCGACAGCCACGGGCACGTTGAACTTCCACGGCCACTTGCGAATCACCTCGCCGGTCTTCGGGCCGAACTGCCCTGACGCCCGGCCGCCGATCGCGATCGACGTGCCGTCGCTGGCCAGCAGATCAGCCATGCCATATCCGGGCCTGTCGCCAAGATACGCCTGGTTTGCGGCGGCGAAGGACGGGCGATGGCTGGACCAGGCCGCCTTGCCGCTGGCCGGGTCGAGCGCATGCACGAACACGCCGCCGTCGGTCTCGGTGTTGCGCCCGGCGACCGCGTAGGCCAACCCGCCGTCAGCCAGCACGCCGCCGATCACAGGCCAACTCGATTCCATCTGCCCGAACGCGACAATGCGGCGGCTTGCAGGTGCCGCCCGGAACCGCCAGGCCAGTTTGCCGCTGGCGGCGTCGAGGGTGTACACCCAGCCGTCGTGGCTGCCCACCAGGCAGGCGTCGCCGGTCAGCGTGGGCGGCGTGTCCAGCCGGCCGCCGGTCGCATACGACCAGAGCGCCCGGCCGTCTTTCTCGTCCATCGCGACCACGACGCCCAGTTCCGTCAGCGACACGAACATCCGCCCGCCCGCCAGCGTCGGCCCGGACACCAGGTGGCCCGACGGCACGCGGAGCGGCCAGTCGTTGCGGATCAGCGAGTCCGGCCATTTGCCGGCGTCGAGCTTCTTCGTCCAGGC
>JAQTVL010000277.1 GCA_028706835.1 Phycisphaerae bacterium
ACATCAAGGCCGAGGTCCCCGCCAAGAGCGGCGCGACCGTGCTGCTCGAATACGCACGCAGCAGCGATCCAGCCATCATCCTGAGCAAGTTCGGCGAGGGCAAGGTGGCGCTGATTACCAGCTCCGCCGACGGCGACTGGAACAGCTTCTACGGCAAGGTCGACTACCTGCCGCTGTTCAACCAGTTGGCCTACCAACTCAGCCCGGCGGCCGATACCACCCGCAACCTGCTGACGGGCGCGGCGCTGGCCGAGCCGCTGACGGCCGACCAGGCCCGCACCAAGGCGGAACTGTCGCTGGAGCTTCGCGGCGTGACGGTGAAGGACATGACCGACAAGCTGGCCCCGCGGGTCGTGCCGGTCGAGGACCGCCAGGGCGTGCAGACGCAGGGCACCGAGGACCTGACCGGCGGGACCTCCGCGGACCGCCGCCAGTTCATCGCCCGGGCCGAGGACCTGAACCTGCCCGGCCTGGTGTCGCTGAAGGTGGCCGACGTGTCGCCGGGCCTGGGCCCCGACGGCCGGCCGCTGCCGCCCGACCGCGTCGAGCAGCAGTCGAAGTTCATCTACGCGGTGAACCCGCCGGCGCTGGCGGAGGGCAACCTGCGGACGTTCGACGTTCCGGCGATCAAGACGATGCTGGGCAAGAGCGCCAAGGTCATGACGTTCGAGGAGCTCGGCGAGTCGCGGGCCCAACTGCTCGGCGGGACGGAAGTGTCGCGCACGCTGCTCTACATCGTGCTGGCCCTCTGCCTGCTCGAGACGCTCCTGGCCCAGCGGTTCGGGCACTTTAGGGAATAGAGCTGTCAGCGATCAGCTTTCAGCCATCAGCCGGATTCTTAAGCTGAACGCTGACTGCTGAACGCTGACCGCTGTTTCTGCTGACGAATGCGAGCTTGAAATTATGCACACGATCTGGGATTGGCTGCTGAACCTCAAGCAGGCCCGACTGGCCGGCGGCGACATGACGTTTCGCCTGACCAACGCCTGGCCGACCTGGCTGGCGCTGATCGTGACGATCGCGATCGTGGTCGGCGTGATCATGATCTACATGCGCGATGGCGGCACGCCGCTGGGCCGGGGCATCGGGGCGGCGCTGCGGTGTCTGCTGCTCGTCCTGCTCCTGCTGCTGATCTGGCAGCCGGTGATTCGCGTCGAACAGACCAAGTGGCAATCGGGCGTCGTGGCGGTGGTGGTCGACTTATCGAACTCCATGTCCACCCCCGACCTCTACGGGCCTGACGATCCGCTGGTGGCCGATCTGGCCGCCGCCGAGGCCGCGCGATCGCCCGCCACCAGCCGGCCCGCGAATGATCCAGCCGCGATGAAGGACGTCGTGCGCCAGGTGAGCGGCAAGACGCGAATCGACCTGGTCCGCGAGTCGCTGGAACGCGACTCCCGCTCGGTCATCAAGGCCCTGGTCGCCAACAACGACCTGGCTGTCTACACCTTCTCCAAGAACGCGACGCGACAGGCCCGCCTGCCGCAGGTGACAGCCGAGAACCCCGCCCAGGCTGACGACAAGCAGGCCGCCACTGTCCTGGCCACGATGGCCAAGGACAAGGCCGCCGGGACTGCCACCGGCGTCACGCAGGCTGTCACCCATGTGCTCAACGAACTCCGCGGCCAGCGCGTCGCCGGCGTGATCGTCATCTCCGACGGCCGGTCCACCATGGACAGCGACCCCGACGCGACGGTCGAGTTGGCCAACAAGTGGCCGGTCCCGATCCACACCGTTTCGGTCGGCTCGATCCATCCGCCGCGCGACCTGGCGGTCAGCCGGGTGACGGCGGAGCCGGTCGTGTTCGTCAAGGACCTTGTGGCGGTGAAGGCGAACATCGCGCAGCACGGGTTCACCAAGCCGGAGCCGGTGACGGTTCGCCTGATGAAGGTGGTCAACCGGGACGGCAAGGAAGAAGAAACGGAAGTAACCCGCCAGGACGTGACCGTCGGCGAGCCGGCGCTCGATGAGAACGGCAAGCCGATCGCCGGGCAGGGCAAGCGCGAGGTGGAGACGGAGCTGCGCTGGCAGCCGGACCAGCCGGGCAAGGTGAACCTTCGCGTGCGGGTGGAGCCGCCGGGCGGGCAGGACATGAACCCGGCCAACAACACGTCGGTCGCGCAGGTGGACGTGAAGGACGCGCAGATCAAGGTGCTGCTGATCGAGGGGCTTCCGCGGTGGGAGTATCGGTTCGTCACGCACTCGCTGATCCGCGAGAAGACGGTCACGCTCAGCGTGATGCTGATGAGCGCCGACGAGAACTTCGCCCAGGAAGGCAGCCCCGGCGCGGCCATCACGCGCCTGCCCGTCACCAAGGAAGAGTGGAACAATTACGACGTGGTCATCATGGGCGATGTCAGCCCGCTGGATCTCACCAACGCCCAGATGGAGCAGATCGAGGAGTTCGTGCGGGATCGGGGCGGCGGATTCGCCATGATCGCCGGCGAGCAGTTCGGCCCGCACCGCTACTACAACACGCCGATCGCCCGGCTGCTGCCGGTCGAGATCGACCAGAACGCGACCCCGGACCGCATAAATCGCGTGTCGGGCTACAAGATGCGCGTCACCCACGACGGCAAGCTCAGCCCGATCCTGCGGTTCGAGAAACTCCCCGAAAAGAACGACGCCACCGTGGCCGCGTTCCCGGACTTCTACTGGTTCAAGCCGGTCCTGGCGCTCAAGCCGGGCGCCGAAGTGCTGGCTGAGCACCCGGGCGCCACGCTGGCCAGCGGCGAGCCGGCCCCGCTGCTGGTGGCTGGGCGCTACGGCTCGGGCAAGACGTACTTCTCAGCCGTCGACGATACGTGGCGCTGGCGGTGGCACACCGGCACGCCGTTCTTCGACACCTACTGGCTCCAGCTGGTCCGCAGCCTGTCGCGCAACAAGCTGCTCGACACCGATCGCCGGTTCGAGTTGAGTACCGACCAGACCGAGTACGACAGCGGCCAGAAGGTCCGCATCCTGCTCCAGGTGCTCGACCGGTCGCTGTCGAACCTGCCGGAGACGATCCGCATCCGCGTGACCGACCAGGCCGGCAACCAGCTTGAGGACCTGGTCCTCCAGCGGTCCGGCTGGACGTATGAGGGCGAGTATGTCCCGCTGCGCGAGGGCGACTGGGCGTTCCAGCTTGACGGCAGCGACGTCGAGGCCCGCTTCGGCATCGCCCCCGGCGCTCGCAAGGACCAGGCCATGCCGCGCACCCAGGTCCACGTCTCCCAGTCCAGCCAGGAGAGCAAGGACCTTTCGATCGACACCAAGGAATTCCCGCGGCTGGCGATCCGCACGAACGGCAAGAACGTGACGGTCGCCGGCCTGGCCGACCTGGCCAAGGCCATCCCGGACATGGGCCGCGGCGTGAACAACGACCAGGACTTCCGGCTGTGGGACAGCCGGCTGGCGCTGTTCATCTTCGCGCTCCTGATCACCGCCGAGTGGATTCTGCGGAAGAAGCACAACCTGCAATAAGCGACGCCCGGAAGAAAGCGACCACGGATTTCATGGATTGCACGGATGAGAGATACGAAATCTCCGTCGGTGAAATCAGTGAAATCCGTGGTTGTTCGTGCTGCGTCCATGCGAACGAACCCGCAGTAATCGGCGTTCAACAGCGTTCATCGGCGGTTGACTCTCGTATCTCTTCGCTGTTTGTGGAGTGCGGTAGCGCAGCTACCGCTTTGGACCGCCAAACGTCGCGCCCCTCGCCCAAAGCGGGAGCTGCGCTCCCGCACTCCACAGAAAGACATTCTTCGCATGGTTGGCGAGCCGGCGAACGCGGACCTTCGGTCCTGCGGCTAAACAGGGGAATCTTCATGCCTCTTGGTGCTCTTGGTGTCCTTGGTGGTGGAATCAACGATTCCCCGCTCGGGACGGGGGAAATCGTCATTGTCGCCGTCCCCGACCCCGGCTACGATTTCTTTGTTTGGCGGCAATAAATTGCCCATCCGTGCGTGGAACATAGTAGACGCTTGGGGCGTCCAAGGCTGTAGTGCGGAATCGCTGCACTTTGTGGGGAAGGAATCGCCATGACTGAACGCGAACTCATCGGCAAGCTTCATTCGATCCGCACCCGCGCACGAGCCATGCTGCTGCTCTACGGCGTCGGGCTGCTCATCGCGGTCGGCGTCGCGGCTTTCATGCTGCCCGTCGCCATCGACTGGGTCTTCCGGCTGCCCGGCGTGCTTCGGCTGATGATCACAGTTGCGCTGCTCGGCGTGCTGGGCTACTCGGTCTGGCGATTCATCTACCTGCCGATCCGGGCCCGCATCTCGCTGGACGACGTGGCGATCAAGCTCGAAGCGAGGTTCCCCGAGTTCAACGACCGGCTGGCGTCGGCTGTCAACTTCATCACGCACCCGGGCGGGCAGGGCAACGTGTCGCCCATGCTGGTGAACGAGGTGGTCAAGTCCAGTGGCGACAGCACGCGCAGCGTGCCGCTGGCCAAAGTGCTCACCCTCAAGGCTACCTCGCTTGGCGTGATGCTGGGCGTGATCGGGGCCGCGCTGTTGCTGTGCGTGCTGACGGTCGCCCCGAACTGGGCGAGGCACGGCTTCGGGCGAATGATGTGGCCGCTGACCAATGAGCAATGGCCCCGCAGTTTCCAGATCGACTCGATGACCGGCAGCAAGGCGGTCCCGGTCGGCGACACGTTTGCGGTGAAGATGCGGCTGGTCGGCCACGAGGGCGTGAGCGGCAAGGCCTACGTCTACTTCAAGTTCGAGGGCGAGCGGACGTGGACGCAGAAGAAACTGCTGACGAAGACCGACGGCGGCGAGACCGTGTACTACCTCGAAGACCCGTTCAAGAACCTCCAGGAGACGTTCAGCTACCGGTTCGGCGTGACCGAAGGGATGCTTTATCTGACCGACAGCGAGGTCAGCTCGCAGGTGTTCACGGTGAAGGTGGTCCAGCGGCCGAAAGTGCAGGAGGCGACTTACCAGATCCTGCCGCCGAAGTATCTGCGCGACCCGGCCAGCCAGCCCGACCAGCAGTGGAGCAGCCCCCGGCCGATCACCGGCGGCGTGATCAACGTGCTCTACGGCTCGAAACTGCGGCTGGAGATGACGGTGAACGATCGGCCGCTGAGTTCGGCGGCTGCGTTCACGATGAGCTATTCGCCGAGCAACCAGGCGGCGTCGGAGAAGGAAGTGCCGGCGAAGATCGAGCCGGTGGCCGCGGCGCCGGGCAAGGAGCGGGTGTACCACTACGAGCGCGACGTGACGGAGGACTTCCACGTCTCGCCGAAGCTGATCGACGCGGACGGCTTTAACAACGAGTACGGCGGGTACATGACGGAATATTCCGTCAAGGTGAGCCTGGATGAAGGGCCGCGCATCCTGCTGAACCTCGAGCCGGAAGACCGGGCGGAACAGTCGATGGCGCCGGACGCGGCGGTGCAGGTGCGGCTGCGGGCGAGCGACGATTACCATGTGGCGGCGACGCGGCTGATCATCCGCCGCGGCGATGCCAAGGACGCGCCGGAAGAGGCGATTGACCTGGCGGGCACGCGGCAGGAGGCGGAAACCACCGCCTCCATCCGCGACGTGGTGCTGGCCAAGTATACGCTGGAACTGGCGGGGCTGAACGCCAAGCCCGGCGACGTGCTCGTGCTCCAGGGCAAGACGCGGGACAACTTCGACCCGGCCCATGAGGCGGCCAGCGACCTGCGGAAGATTCGCGTGATCAGCCGGGAGGACATGATCCGCGAGATCGAGGCGATTATTAAGACGCTGCCGAATGAGATTCGGCAGATCATCAAGCGCGAAGAGGGCGTGTATGACGACACCAACAAGCTGATCGGCGATCTGAACAAGCGGCCTG
The DNA here is from genome assembly GCA_028706835.1 of Phycisphaerae bacterium. GTDB lineage: Bacteria > Planctomycetota > Phycisphaerae > JAJVII01 > JAJVII01 > STB-87. The sequence goes on from JAQTVL010000277.1 coordinate 5,818, forward strand.
CGGACGGCAACGACGTCAAGACGTTTGACAATCTGTCCGGCCGGCAGGGCGATATCCGCGGCCAGGCGGGTCGGCTGGAGGACAAGGTCCAGCAGGTGACCAAGCGGATGGCGGACAACAAGCTGGACGATGCAAATCTGAAAGACCAGCTTGGCAAGATCAAGGACGCCGTCGGCGAGGCGAAGGGCACGATGAGCGAGGCCGAGAAGAAGCTGGCCGAGGCGGCCGGTATGCTCGGCGATGCGAAGACTAAGGGCCAGCAAGGTCAACAGGGCCAGCAGGGTCAACAGGGCCAGCAGGGTCAACAGGGTCAACAAGGCCAGCAGGGTCAGCAAGGCCAGCAGGGTCAACAAGGCCAGCAGGGTCAGCAGGGCCAACAGG
>JAQTVL010000278.1 GCA_028706835.1 Phycisphaerae bacterium
TGCCATGGCTGGTCCGCCGTCCGGCTGTTTGGGACGGCGGGCCAGCCATGCCCACGCGGTGCAGACATGCCTGCGACAAAACGGCCGTCGCAGGCATGGCACCCGATCCATCATTTCATCTGCGACAAAACACTAGTGTGCCGTCCACAGCGAATCCTTGGGCTGAGTGGCACTGGCAGCTTGCCTGCCAGTGCTGACACGGGCAGACAAGCTGCCCGTGCCACCCAATCATTCAAGCGGGGTATCTCCCTGACTCAATCAGTTGCGGATGCCCGGTCTGATACGGCTCGAGAGCCCGAAGGACGACTGCCAGTAGCCACGGGCGCCAGCCCATTGGTATCTACACAAGTCCGTCGGGACATCGCTCAGGGCAAGCGAGCATCTTTTTGTGGAGTGCGGTGTCGAGGCCGCCGCAGGCGGTCGAGGCACCGCTTTTCCCCGCGCACCGGCGTGGCTCGCGCGCCACAGCAAAGCGGTGCCTCGCCCGCCGTTCGACTCGCTGCGCTCGCGAGCGGCGGACTCGACACCGCACTCCACAAACAGCGAAGATGGAGCGGGAAAGGCTCTGTGGTCGAGGACGTTGGACTTGTGTAGATACCTACGGGCGCCAGCCCGTGGGCCTCCCGCCCCGCGCGGGCTCCCGGGGTGGTTGGGCCGGAGTCCACGGGCTCGCGCCCGTGGCTACCGGCAAACGCCCTGACGGGCTACAGAGAATCGAACGCGGTTGGGCGAAGTAGACGCTCCCTTGCAGAGATACGGAGAAACAGAGATACGGAGATTTCATGCGACGAGAAGTCCGTCTTTCTCTGTCGCTCTGTTCCTCTGTATCTCTGTGTTGGAATTCAGGTTATAGTCGCTTGTCGGCCGGGACTCTCCTCGGGCAACTGTATTATGCTAGTAATGCGCAGAGCCGAAGTGTATTAGTATATAATACAGTGGGGCGTCAGTCGCGCTCGATGCCCAGGGCGTTCATGATGCGGTCGAAGTCGTCCAGGCAGTAGTAGTCGATCACCACCTTGCCGATCTGCGGGCGGCGGCTCTCGTGGATCGCGACGCGGGTGCCCAGCCGGCTGGTCAGCTTCTCCTCCAACGCAAGGACGTTGGCTGATTTCGGCTTGGGCTCGGCGGGCGGGGCGGTCTTCGTATCCGGCGCTTCCAGTTCAGCCCGCAGCGACTTGGACCACGTGCCCTCCAGTTCGGGGTGGGTGCTGACCGGGGCGACCTGCCGCTCAGCCTCGCGAACCGACCAGTCCTTCGCGATGATGGCCTCGGCGAAGAGAAGCTGGTTTTCCGGCTTGGTGAGCACCAGGACGGCTTTGGCGTGGCCGAAGGTCAGTTTTGCGGCGGCGATCATGTCCTGAACATCCGGGTGTAAGTCTATCATGCGCAGATAGTTAGCGACCGACGCACGGTTCTCCCCCAGCCGCTGGGCCAGGATTTCCTGCGTGAAGCCGCGGGTCTTGATCAGCCCGAGGTAGGCGTTGCCCCGCTCGATCGGGTTCAGGTCGGCGCGGTGCAGGTTCTCCGTCAGGGCGACCTCGAGCATCGCGTCCTCGGCTACATGCTTGATGACAGCGGGCATGGTTTCCAGGCCGGCAAGCTGGGCGGCCCGCCAGCGCCGCTCGCCGGCGACGAGTTGAAAGCCCGGCGCGCCCGGCGCGGCCCCTGCCCCGTCGCGCTTTCGGCGGACGAGGATCGGCTGAACGAGCCCGTTGGCCTTGATCGACTCCGCCAGGGCCCGCAGCGACGCGTCGTCGAACTGGCGGCGGGGCTGGAGCGGGTTCGGCTCGATCGCGCCGACGGCGATGTTGCTCAGCGTGCCGTGCGGAGGCGCCGCCTCGGGCGGATGCGGCTGGGCGGCTGGCGCGGCGGGGGTAGCCGGCGGGGTCGACGACGAGATCAGCGACGAAAGCCCTCGGCCGAGGCGGCGGTCTTTCTCCTGCTTGGCCTGCAAAATCCGGGCGTCGGGTCTGGCGAGGGGCGGATACATGGGTTTCGGCGTGGAATCGGCAGCCATGGCAATTGCTCCATAAGTTAGTGAACACTAATGTTGTCCCCCCTGCCCTTGCCCCGGCTGCGGCGACTGTTCCACGTGGAACATCGCCTGGCTGGGGCCGGTGGCGGGGCCGGGTCCGGCGAACTGCGTTGCGGGATCATGGGTCATGTCGGCCTCCGTGCCTATCGGAAGTGAATGGCGGGCGATCCGAGCCCAGCCAGGCTAGAGGAAACTTACCCGCTGATCCCGCTGGTTGTCAATGCAAATCACCTCCTTTGTGCGGTGCCAATTGCCGAACGGCAAGTGCCGAATGGTTGGGATCCCCTTGGGCGCGGCCGGACAATGTTCCACGTGGAACATTACGGGAATCTTTCGACCAATCCTCCGTGACACAGGGACCGATCGTCGTCATGCCTGCGACGGTCGTTTGGTCGCAGGCATGTCGTTCCGGTCGCGCAAATGGCGAAGACATGCCTGTGGCAGCCGACGGTACGACTGTCGTCTGCCACAGGCATGGCGCCCGCAGTCGGGCAATGTTCCACGTGGAACATTGCGGGGCGGCGGGGATAGGCGTCCGCTCCGCGTCCAGGATCGTCCGGACGTAAACCGCGAGTGATGTTCCACGTGGAACATCACGGTCCGACCGGCGCGGGTTCGTGTCCTTGACCCCGGAGCGGGCACAGCCGCGACCGGCCGACCAATGTTCCACGTGGAACATTGCCTGGCGACCGAAGAAGGGGCTCGGAGGGCGATCCTGGACCGTCAGGCCACCCGGTCAGAGCAATGTTCCACGTGGAACATTCTGAGGCTGCAATACCAGCCGCAAATATTCATTTTCGGAAATACTCCCGGATGGCAGGGGGTCGATCGGCTCAGAATGTCCCCGCTGTCAACCACATACTCGGCAATGTTCCACGTGGAACATTTTGTGTGTAACAGCCACACAAGATATGTTCAATATAAGACAGATATACAAATTGTCAAACGACAATATGCAGTCCGGTCAGAAATATCGCACTAAGCGCAGTGGTCATAAGTGTTTACGACAAGAAGAAAATTTGAAGATGTTCTAGACCCCGCGCTCCGCGCCCGGCCAAATCACCTTGTGGAGCTGGACTTGGAGTCGGACAGGTAGCCGGTCCGCCAGGATCCAACCGGCCAGGTCCGCGGGGGCCAGATTGCCAAGCACCGGCCCGAAAAGGACTTGGCAGCGGTCCGCCAGGCGATGTGTGGCCACCGCTTCCCGAGCCCATTCGTAGTCCGGCCGGTTCGTCAGCACGAATTTCACCTCATCGCGGGCGGTCAGGGCTGCAATGTTCGACCAGAGCACCTGGTCCGACTCCCCGGAGCCGGGGCACTTGATGTCCACGATTCGGACGACCCGCGGATCGACGCCCGAGATGTCGCAGGTGCCGTTGGTCTCCAGCAGCACCGTCAGGCCGCGGTCCGCCAGCATCCGCATCAAGGGCAGGGCGGCTGGCTGGAGCAGCGGCTCCCCGCCGGTCACCTCGACCAGCGGACAGCCGAACGCCAGCATTCGGTCCACGACCTGCTCGACGGTCATGGCCTCGCCGCCATCGCGGGCGTAGCCGGTGTCGCACCACGCGCAGCCGAGGTTGCAGCCCGCCAGCCGAACGAACACGCACGGCCGGCCGGCGTAGGTCGACTCGCCCTGGATGGAGAAGAAGATCTCACTGACGATGAGCATTTCGGGCATGGCGGTATTCTACCCGTTCCGCGGCCGTGCGGTCGTTTTCGTTTTGCGCGGGCCACGCGGGATCGGACATCCGATGGAAAAGTCATTTCGTTCCAGGCCGGTTGTCGATTAGATTGTTGTCCCGCGGGCTCGGAGGCTCGCGTAATGATCGTGTTGCCCGGGGGCACACGACGGCGGAGGCAGACGGATGGCGGGCGGGCTGGGGCTGATGACACGACTCGTGCGGCGCGCGGTGATCGCGGGTTGGCTGTGCTGGGCGATTCCGGCCGCCCAGGCTGGTCCCGCTCCGACGACCGCTCCCGCCTCGCAACCGGGCGAGGGGGCGATGTCGGGCCGTGCGGCGCAGGGCGACTGGTTCGACCGCTCGAAGAACCCGGTCACCTGGCTGAAGTGGGGGGGCGACCTGCGTGCCCGCTGGGAGTACATGGACAACGCCCATACTTTCAACAAGGACATGGACGCCCACGAGCGCAGCTACTACCGCCAGCGGACCCGCATCTGGAGCACCGTCACACCGACGCCGGACAAGAACATCGAGATCAACTCCCGGCTGGCGTGGGAATTCAGAAACTACTTCCGCCCGGATATCTTCAACTCCGGCGCCAATCGCGGCTACCGCGACACGGACATGGACGAGGTGATTTTCGACAATCTGAACGTCAAGCTCAAGAATCTGTTCGACCGGCCGCTGGACGTTACCGTCGGCCGGCAGGACATCAAGTTCGCCGAAGGCTGGCTGGTCGGGGACGGCACGGGGCTGGACGGCTCGCGGACGACGTTTTTCGACGCCGCCCGCGCGACCTACAACATCAAGCCGATCAAGACCACGGCCGACCTGGTGTACATCGAGCAGCGGGCCGACAGCGACTGGTGGATCGAGCCGTTCAACCACCGGGAGTACCCGCTGACCAATCAGGACGAGCGCGGCGCGATCCTCTACCTGTCGAACCAGTCGCTCGCGCGGACGACGGTCGACGGGTACTTCATCTATAAGCACGACGAACTGGCCAGCGGGCACGAGTCGAGCAACCCGATTCTCAAGCCGCTCAAGAAAGGCGACGCCGGCGACATCTACACGTTCGGCTCGCGGGTGGAGCACCGGTTCGACCCGCACTGGACGGCCCGCGGCGACCTGGCCGGCCAGTTCGGCAACAAGGACGGCGCCGACCTGTGCGCGCTGGGCTTCAACAGCCGGCTGATCTACGACTTCAAAGACCGCCTGAGGAACCAGCTCCGCTGGAACTACGAGTTTCTCTCCGGCGACGATCCGAAGACGAAGACGAACGAGGGCTTCGACATTCTCTGGGGCCGCTGGACGCAATGGAGCGAGGTCATGTCCAAGGCGATCTCGCTGGAGAACGGGCGCCCGGACCAGTACACCAACATGCACCGGACCGGCCCGGGCTGGACGTTCAAGCCGACGGCCAAGGGCGAGTTTTCCCTGGACTACATGCTGCTGTTCGCCGACGAGAACACGCTGGCCGGCTCGACGAGCTTCAGCGAGCATGGCCGGTTCCGCGGGCAGAGCTTCCAGGCGGCGTACCGGCACGTGTTCACCAAGCACATCAGCACCGGAATCGCCGGCGAACTCTTCGCGCCGGGCAACTACTATTCCGACCTGCGGAACGATCTGGCCAGCTACTTCCGCGCCGATGTCACATTCACCTGGTGACCGCGGGAGTGTCGCTCGGCCGGGCTTGCATTCCGGCGCCGTTTCGGCGATATAAACCCCCCAGTGGAAGGCGAACGGCGTTCGTCCGTTTGTGGAGTGCGGTAGCGCAGCTACCGCTTTCCATTCCTTCGAGGCGCGCCGCCGAACCAAAGCGGGGTCAAAGCCCCCGCACTCCACAAAAAGACATTCGTCCGATACGCACCGTCTTTCTTACAGGTGATCCATGGCTGCCGAGCCGGTCGTTTGCCAGTTCCGCGTCCGCTACAGCGAGACCGACCAGATGGGCACGTTCTACAACGCCCGGGCGCTGGAGTGGTTCGAGGTTGGCCGAACGGAATTGCTCCGCGCGATCGGCGTGCCCTATGCACAGATGGAAGAGCAGGGGGTCCTGCTGCCGCTGACCGAGGCCCACGTCGAATTCCTCGGCCGGGCGCGCTACGACGACCTGCTGGTGATGACCACGACCGCCGAGATGACCGGCCGGGCGAGGCTCCGGTTCGACATCCAGATCGAGCACGCGGCAGTCACCGATTCCCTCCCCTTGGGGGGAGGGCCAGGGAGAGGGGCAGTGGTCCGCGGCTGGACGGTTCACGCGATCACGAACGGCTCCGGCAAGCCGACCCGCCCGCCGGAGTGGCTGCTGGCGGCGCTGGCAGGCCAGAAATAGGATTCACCACAGAGGGCACAGAGAACACAGAGAAGACGCCTCCCTCAGAATAGGCGTGAGCGTTTAGGCGGCGACACGAGTGGGCCGGGGGCGGGTCGTCGGCTGGGGGATCGGATGAATCCCG
>JAQTVL010000279.1 GCA_028706835.1 Phycisphaerae bacterium
GACCGTTTCTGCCACTCGCTGAACGGGCCGCCTCACGCCGTATGGCCGCCGATCGGTCGCTGATGTGGGGCGAGCTCTCGGATGCCTGCACCGCGGCAACTCGCCCACGGTATTCCACAAAGCGACATGCCGGCGGCTTTGGCTAGGCGGACGCCGCGCAGGAAGGCGGACCATTTCGTCGCGTCGTCCATGTAGCCGTCCAAGGCGACGTTGCCCGCAGCAAGACCGCCGAAGCCCTGCGCCGCCAGCGTCCGCAACTGCTGGTCCTGTTCTGCGGGGCGGTACCAATCCGCGCTAACCTTCCACCACGCCCTTCTTCTTCAGCAGGGCGGCGTAGCGGGCCACGACGTGCGGGGGGACGTTGACACACTGGCCTTGAGTCAGCCGTTCCACGAGTTTCATGAACTTCGTCGCGCCCTCCGCCCAGACGTGACGACTGAAGGCCACCACGGGCGTGTCCTTCGCCCCCAGCAGCCAGCCGGGAGACGAGGGCTCGCCGATGTGCGCCTCGCTGATGAAATGCAGGAACGGGGAAAAGGCGTCGTGCTTGTCCTTCGCAATCGTCTGGTTGATCACCGTGAACCCATTCTTCTGGTAGAGGATAGGGATTTGTCTGCGGAGCCAGAAGCATCCACAGCTTCTTCTTCGCCGCGCTGGTCGGGGCCGTGGAAGGCGACGGAGCCGCCGCCTGTTCGGCGCCGAAAACAGGCGCGGTACCGGCTGCAGCCAGGACTCCCGCGGTCAAGAATTGTCGTCGTTGCATGTTGCTCAGGTTCATTCGACGTCCTTTCCGTATACTTCCAACTCAGTCACGCCGTTGTTGGGACCGGCGCCGAAAAGGGAGCCGGTTTCGGCAGGGAAGCGGGGACCAGGAGGCGGCTGCAGGACTATGAGGGCAGGGAATGGCCCGGCTCGGCGCGGGTTTGTTCGAACGCGGAGTGAGCGAGGGTGACCGGGATGTTGTCCTGCGAGGGCCAGAAGGTGGCAGAGAGCGAGCGGCGCGGTGCCGAAGGTCTGGTTGGAGGTCGCCGCCCGCGGTGCATGTCCACTTGCGGTGCTCGCACGACTCGATGGCCGACACGGGGACGGAGGCTCCCGCAAGCGGGAAGCGTGCCGCAGAACGTGGGGCAGAGCGAGGGCGAGGGGTGAAGCGGAGCAACGCACCGCCGGCTGCTTCCGAGGAAGTCGACGGGCAGCCTGCGTGTGAGACCGGCCGCCGAGATCTCCCTTGCGGGTCAAGCTCGGAAGGGCGAACTGGGTTCCTCCTACCAAAGATTCGACACCGGGTAGCAAGGGGCCAGTGACGGGCCAGCCACAGCGGCCCAGTCACCAGCGACGGACTCCGCGCACGAAAGCGGGGCGGTCGCGCAGTCGGAGGTTGAGTCCGGCCGTGACGTCCGCCCCGTGCTCTTGTGTGCCGAGCAGGACAGGCCAGAGCTTATTCAGGTGGTCTGTCTTTCAGGCGATAGCTGTCTCCGTGAATGACGATTGCCTCCCCGTGATGCATCAGCCGGTCGATCATGGCGGTGGCCAGGGTGTTGTCCACGTCGAAGATTTTGCCCCAGTCACGGAAGGCTCGGTTCGTGGTGATCACGATGGAGCCGAACTCGTAGCGGGCTGCGACGACTTGGAACATCAGATCGGCACCGCGTTTGTCGATGGGCAGATAACCCAGTTCATCGAGGAGGAGTAGGGAAGGGGTGGTATAGACCTTTAAGGCTTTGGCCAGCGTGCCGTTGATCTGGGCGGCAGTCAGTCCGTTGAGCATGTCGACGACGCGTGTAAAGCGGACCGACACGCCGCGTTCACAGGCAGTGTAGCCCAGGGCGGTGAGCAGGTGCGTCTTGCCGATCCCCGTCGGTCCAATCAGCACGGCTGACTGATGCTGGGCCACGAACTCACAGTCAAACAGTCGCAAGACTTTTTGTTTGGGGAGGCGTTTCGGGAAGGCCATGTCGAACTCTTCCAGGGTCTTGCGTTTGGGGAGACGGGCCGCGGCGATGCGGCGTTGCAGAGCCCGCTCGCGGCGGGCGGTGACTTCGGCGGCCACCAGGGTAACCAGCACGTCCAGTGGTGAGCAGTTCTTGCGTGCCGCTTCGTTCATTACCTCCGGATAGATTTCGGCGATCTGGTCCAGCCGCAACTCGGCCAGGTGTTCGCGTAGTGCGGCGTGGGGATCGGGGTTAGTCATGGTCTTCCTCCTCTTGGGGTTCGCGGTCTTGAAACAGTTGGTCATAAGCCCCGGGGTCGGGGTCTTCCAGTTCGATGTCGTCGATCAGTTCCTGACGTTGGGGCCGCAAGGGCGTCGGGGGCGGGAGTTCGCGGCGGCGGCGTTCCTGGAGCAGGAGCGTCTCCACGTAAGCCGCATCGTAGGTCTGGTATTGCTGGGCGAGTCGGATGGCCGCCAGGACTTCGTCACGCCCGTAGAGGTGCACAAAGCTCAACAAGCGGCGCAGGTGGACGGTGGTCTTCACGGGCCGCTGGCAGAGCTGCCGGTGGAATTCGCGGGCTTCGGGTCCCAGGGCATCCCAAGTCTGTTCGATGTGGGAGGCGCGGGTGCGGTGCCGATACTGGAGGGCTTCCAGGTGATGTTCCGGTTGCCGGAGCAGCTGGCCCCGCTCGTAGCAGCGCGTGTGGCAGGCGACTTCGCGTCCCTGGTGGAGCACCCGCACGTGCGTCGGCGTGGCCCGCACGATCACCGTCTGACGCGTCACGTCGGGCGGGGTGGAGTAGCGATTGCCGTCGAACTCGACGCGTGCCAGGGGGCTGACGATGGCGGACACGACCTCGTCCGTGTCGAACGGCAGTCGGGGCAAGGGACGCAGCAGCGGACGTTCCTTCTCGAAGCGCTCCACGGGGCGTTCCCGGGTCGTCTCGTGGATTCGCACGTTGGCCACTTCCTCGCGCCAGCGGACGGCGAATTTCGGGTAGTCCTCCCAGCGGGTCAGTTCTTCGCTCCGGCCCTGCAAGGCATTCCGCTTGACGTACCGCACCCCCGCCTCGACGACGCCTTTCGATTCCGGGTCCCGGCGTGCGCAAGCCACCGCTTCCAGACAGAAGTGGCCGCAGAGGGCCAGGAACTCCGGATGCAGGCAGGCCGAGCGGCCGTGACCGTTGAGCACGGCGGCCTTGAGGTTGTCAAAGATGATTTTGCGGGGACTCCCACCGAAGAACTCCAAGGCGTGGACGATGGCCCGATAGAAGTCCGCCTTGCGTTGTGTGAGCGAGAACTCGATGTAGACCAGTCGGCTATAGCACAAGACGGCCACCAGCACGGAGACCCGCCGCGCGGTGTTCCCGATCTGAATCCGTCCGCAGTCGCCCCAGTCCACTTGGAACGCCTCGCCCGGCTGATACAGGACCTCTTGATAGACGCGGCCGCGTGCCGGCCGGACTTGCCGCACATGCTGCCGAACCAGCGAGATGCCGCCCCGGTAGCCCTCCGGCCCTCGGCGGATCTCCTCCAGGATGCGGACGGCGGACAGCCCGGGATACTTGGCCAGCAAGGCGTCGATCAGCGTCCGATACGGATCGAGCAGACTGCCGCGTGCCAGTCGTGCCGCCGTGGCCGACGGCTGTTCCATTGCCAAGGCTCTCTTGACGGTCCGGCGACTGCAATGCAACCGTTGGGCGATGAGCCGTTGCGAGAGTCCTTCGATTTCCGACAGGCGGCGGACCTCCGCCCACAGGGCGACGTTCATGGGTTCCTCCTGGCCGCGGCCGACGGCTCCTGGTCGGCCAGCGTGCGTAGCAGTTCCTGCAGTGCCGCGGGGCCAGCACGTTCCATGCGCGCCCGCGGCAGCGACAAGACTTGGGTCAGCGGCGCCTGGTACGCCACCAAGTCGTAAACCACCAGTTCGTCGCGCGCCGCGACCACCGCCTCTTCCCGCACCCGCAAACGCACGGCCAGCGTGGCGTCGTTGTAAAACGACAGCCCCTGCCGGTCGCTCACCGCGGCCAGGAAGAAGTACAAGAACACCGCGTCGCCCGACAACTGCGCGGCAAAGTCGCGCAGAAAACGTCGGTCAACCCAAGAAAAACCCTCCGCCGGAGGGCGGCGCACGCGGTCGGGGACCAGGAGATGTTTGTGGATCATGTTCGGAGACCTCCTCAGGAATGTCCGGAAGCTCAGTTCGGTCGCGAGAAGATAGGGCCGCGTCGGCCGGCGTCGAAGAGGTGCGGACGCGTGCCGATGAGCGTTCAGCCGCTTCGCGGTAGCGCCTCCACTCCCCAGCGCTGATGGTTCGCGAGGTTCCGGCGGGACGTGCCGGGTTCCGCTCCTGCGCCTCACGCTCGGCCGCTTTCTTCTGGCGCGCCTTGAACTTGCGTTCCCGGTCCTGCACCCGGCGTTCGGCTTGCCGGCAGTCTCCGGCGCAATACTGACAGGGACCGCGACGAACGCCGCACAGCGGAGCGTAACAGCCGGGACGATCGCAAAAGTCGGCCAACTTTTTTTCGCTGCGTGACCACGCGCGCGACGGCGCCTGGTCCTGCGAAACGAGCGGTGCAGGCGGAGCTACGCCTACGCCTGTCGCCTGCGCCTCCCGTTGGCGACGACGACGCTGACGCTCGGCCTCGGCGTGCTGCTGCCGCTTCTCCGCTTGACGCCGCAGCCGACATTGACGTTTGGCGGCCTGCCAGCCACGGAGCAACCGCAGACATTCCGGTTCCCGACAGTAGCGTTGGTTCCAGGTCCGCGGAGAGAACACACCGCCACAACCGTAGCGGTGACAAGTCCGTTGCGGAAACCGGCGGGTGCTAGGCGAAGGGCGTGGGGAAACGATAAGCTGATCTTGTCCCTGGGGAGCTGGTTACTCCCCTCGGGGCCGCCCGAAGGACTGGCCTTTAGTCCTTCGGGCACCTTTCTGTTACGGGACGCACTTCCCGTGGTCCCCGGCTGGCGATGAATCGTCCACTATACACCGGCCGCCTACGATCCGCCTACGACCGGGTTGCGTCTGCCCTCTTCCCGGGTTCAGGGCTTCGTCATCGGCGCTCTGTCCGACTCGACAAAACGGGAAGGAAACGAGGAAGGAAACGAATTGGATCTCGTTCACCTTTCGAAGGAGACCATTTCACGGAAGGAAACCAGCGAAGTAGACGAGAAGCTACACCCGGTCAACTGGTACCATCCTGTGTGCCGAAACCGGCTCCCTTTTCGGCGCCGGTCCCACCGTCCCCAGCCGGGCGCGGATGCGTTGCCGGTGTGGGTGGTTTGTCGCTAGGAGGGCGTGCTCCGACAGTACGTTGATGACCGGCTGGGCGCCTGCTTCTCTTTCGTCTCTGGACCTGCACGGTCAGTCCCGGTGCGTCGATCTCCTGAACGACTTCGGTGCGTCGGCCGCGTTTGCGCCGGACCGTGCGTATCTCGACGACGGCCGGCCCCCCGATGCGAACAACGTCCCCGACCATCGGCTTCCGTCTCAACACGATCTCATCCTCCGTGGGGATTCACCCGCCTGCCCACAACACCATGATCGATTACTTCACCGGCGGCAGCGGCGGCCCCTGTCGTCGCATCATGGCTCATCGGGCACCCCCAGCCGCCTTGACCGCCGCGAGGTAGTTCGCAAGTTCGCGAAGTTCGCAGCCTATCCCGCCCGGCGGAGGTCCCGGAGGTCCCTCGCCGTGAACTTGATCGGAATCAACGTTCCCTCATGTTCCGTTCTGCTGCCGGATCGTGGCCAGGCAGCTGCGTCGCCCCCGTGCCCACGTCGTGACGCCCGGGCCGCCCCGAGCGAGCCCGGGGCCACGTGGGCAGAGACCAACCGCCATCGCCTGCGGCGCAACCCGGACAGCGTGGCCATCCCGTTCGACATCCATGCCGACGAGGCCCGGATCACCGCCCGCCGGCTGCCCGATCGAAAAAGTTCAGGTCCCACTCGTCCATCCACGCGACAAACGGCCGGCCGTCCTTAAATTGGACGGGCAGCCACAGATGCCGGCCGTCGATGGCATTGTTGGGCCGCCACCGATCGCCCAGGAAGATGAACGCGCCAGGCTTGCCGGGCACCGGCAGGATGTACGTGCTCTGCCCCTGGAACGTCAGGCCCGCATCCTTGCCGACGCACGGATTGCCTAGGGCCTTCCATGGACCCCAGATCGAATCGGCCACGGACAACCAAG
>JAQTVL010000280.1 GCA_028706835.1 Phycisphaerae bacterium
TGTTCAGCAGCGACACCGAGCAGCCGGTGCAGCCCTGGCCTTGCAGCCAGATGACCGGCAGTCCGCCAACCTTGCCAAAGGCTTCGGGGAGCCGAAAGAACCCGGTGGCGGTAAGCCCCAGGGCCGCCCCCACCGCGGACGTCGCCTTCAGGAAGTCTCGACGTGTGATCGCCATGTTCGCTCTCCTTCGTGGTCCATCGAATCGACGGCATTCCCGCACGAGCGTCAGCCAGGCAACACGCTACCGGCTGGAGGGCTCCGATGGGCTCGGACGGTCCGTTTCGTCCGGCGTCGCCGGGTTCACTGCGCTGTTATTGGATGATTCGCCGGAGACGCCAGCGCTGCGGACCAGCCGCAGCAGCGGGCTCTCCTCGTGATCCCAGGAGGAACTGAGGGAACGCCCTGCCTGGTCGGCGGAGGGCGGGGACATCTCCGCCAGGTCGAGCACGTCGTCCAAGGCGCCCGAGAACAGGCGGCCGATCCAGCGTGCGGGATTGCCTCCGGCGAACTGGCCGAAGAATCCACGGCGTGAGACATCCATAGATGATCCCTCTGAAAAGGACGCAGGCCGTCCACGTTAGTCAATCGTCGGAGGTCGTCGTGGCGAGTCGGTCAAGGCGGCGTCATCAAGGTGGGTACGTCGTCTGGTTGTGTGTGTTGCCCGCGCCGGTCGAACAACATAAATCGGTCGCGGCAACCGCCTCAAATCCGACGGGCCGATGCCCGTCACTGCGCTGTCATCACTCCCATCGCCACGCGTCTAAGGGAAAATATAACGTGTGTCTGAAATACAGTCAATAATCATTATCATAATTACGAAATAATTTTATTTAGTCCGAATCTGGTGTTGATTTGTCTCGCCTGGGTTTAGGCAACACGGGCACGCGCAAAGACCCGGCTGCTGTGGGCAGTCGGGCCTCGAAGTCCTTCTCGATGTCCGTCCGCTGGCGACTCTCCACCGGGGAACTATTACTACTTGGCGACAGCGGGCTTGTCGCCCCCAGCCGGCGTGATGGATTCCAGTTCGGCCTTGCCGTCGCTGTCCAGCAACACCAACTTGCCGGCGTGCGGCGGCTTGATCCGCTTGGCCTCGGCTGCGGTGATGTCAGCCTGGCACTTCTTGCCGTCGGCCTCGAGCTTGGCGATAGCCTGCTTGGCCTGATTCACCTGGTTGGTCAGGTTGTTAATGGTGGTCTGATCGATAACGCCATAGCCAGTTGTCCCGTTGCCGTAGCCGGTGCCCGGCCGCCCCACAACGCCCGGATATACCGTGGTGCTGCTCTGGGCGTTCTTCAAATCGTTCTCAGCCTTCGTCTTGGCGGCCAGCAACTGGGTGTTCTGCGCCTTCATGCCTTGAAACTTGGCCTTGCCGGCTGCGATCTGCTTGTCGATCTCGGCGTTCTCGGCCATGTTCTTCCGATACTCATCTTCCTTCACCCACGCATTACCCCAGCGGTTCTCGCCCACGTGCTGCTTGGCGTTGTGCAACTGGGTGACCACCAACTGAATCGCCTGCTCGAATTGAGCCGCGGACTGGCCGTCCTGCTCGGCCATCGCCGCCACCTGGTCCAGGTTGTCGAGGATCTTCTCGGTCTCGCCAAGTATCGCGGCCTTGCCGATGTTGCCCACCGCAGCGCCCCACTGTTTGTCCTGCGCCTGGAGCACGCCCATGTTGTTGCGGGCTGCCACATTATTCGGCTCGATCTTCACGATGTCGCCGAGGGCCTTGCCGTACTCCCGCATCTTCTTGTCTTTGTAGCACCGCGCGGCCTTCTTCACCGGGATGTCAACACGATACGGGTCCTGCCCGGACGCCTGGTCATACAACTTGGCCGCGTCCTCCAGCTTGCCTTCGGCCTCGGCCTTGCCCAGCAACTCGTCCGCCTTGGCCCGGCGGGCATCGGCCTGGTCCTTCGGCTGCCAGATCGGGCCGAACTTCACCAGGTTCTTGGCGACGCGATCCTTCCAGATGGTCAGGTCCTTCTTGGCTGACTCCGCAAGCGGACCGTTGGGGAAGTCCTTGAGGAACTGCTCCACCAGCGCCTGCCCGTCGGCCCCGGTAGCTGCGTTTTCGAGCGACTTGCGCATTTCGGTGAACTTCTCGCGAGCCTTCGGGTCCACGCCGGCCGGGATTACCGACGGAGCGGGCGTGTCCGCCGCTGGGGGCGTATCCGGCTTGGGCGCCGGGGAGGCAGCCGGCGTAGCCGCCGCGTCGCCCTTTTCGATCTTGGCGATCTCCGACATCTTGAATTCCATCTGCCCCATCGGCGTGTCCAGTTTGACCAGCGCCGCGCCTTCCTCGCTGACCACCTTGCCCTGGATCTTCCGCCCGTCGTGCAGATAGACGGTGTCAGCCAGCGACACTCCCACGGCACAGAACACAACCATCGCCGCCCAGAAGTTGCATGCGAGCCGGTTCATCGTGGTGTCCTCCCGGATATTGGCACCGGTCCCCAATTGGCTGAGCCCAGAAGCAGACGTACTGCCACTATCATACCTCGGCGTCCAGCCGTAGGCATCAATAATTGCTCTAACGCACCGGCCCCGGATTGATTGCACCCGAGGATCAGCCGGGTCGACCAGGTCGACCAGCAGTTCCTCACCAGCGCGAAGCAAGTGTTCGATGAGGCGACCAAGTCCGGCAACAAGGTGACGGCTGAGCAGATCGCCGCGACGCTGGCCGCCGTGTCCGGCGAAGACGTCGGCGGGCCGTCGGCTCTGCCGTCCGGCCCGATCCCGGCCGGCACATGGGTCGACCTGCTCGCGTTGGTCAACGTCCGCACCGACCGCACCGAGCACGACAACGTCTTTTCGTGGGCAGACGACGGCGTCCTGGTGATGGATGCCCATTGGGGAAGCATCGATCGGTTGGCGGCGCCCGTCATTCCGCACGGAAGCTACGAGCTGTCGGTTGAGGTCAGCTTCAAGAACGAGCAGAAGATGCTCGAACTGCTCCTGCCCGTCGGTTCGTCGAACGTGTGGCTGTACATCGGAAACCGGGTACCAGGAGGAAAGGCGGGTCCGTGGGCCGGCATCGATTTGGTCCGGGGCAATCGCGCATGGGATAACGAGAGCACGACGCGTGGATTTCAAGTGGAGACCAACCGCAAGTACGCGCTGAATGTGTCGGTCCAACTCCGCGGAAAGATGACCCGCATCGAGGCCTCACTCGACGGCAAGAGCATTACACGGTGGGAGGGCCCCGCCAGTAGCCTGGGCGAAGCGACCAAGCAGCAGGGCCAGCGGATCGGTGTCGCCGGAGACCAGACCAGTGCGCTGTTCTCCAAGGTCCATTTGCGGATGACCAGCGGGCAAGCCGTCATTGACAAGCCGAAGAGACCGTTTGCATCCGGGGCGGGAAACCTGGCGGACAAGGTGGACTTGACGTCCAAGGCCGTCGAAGTCACCACGCTCGACACCCGGTTGAAATTCACGCGATCGCGGAATCAGATTGTGATGACAGGCAGCCCAGCCTGCGGAGAAGTCGAGTCGCTCCGGTGTACCCTGGGCGACCTCGTGTGGGGCGAGGGGGTTCGCCTCCGCTGGCGGGTGGACCCGCCGGAGGCAGGCCAGGTGATCGTGGGTTGCTGGCCGCTTGCGGGTGTGCCGTTGACCAGTTCCGGCTGGGTCCGCGGGATCGTGGTGAACACCCGCACCAAGGGCTGTGGCATCTCGATCAAGCCCTTCGAGGCAGCCGGGTTCAAGGCATGGACGCCCCCAGCCGCCGAGATCGCCGACATCTACCCGAAGGACGGGCCATTTGATATCTGCTTCGAGTATCGCAACAACACGGTCGCGGCTTGGCTGAACTCGACGAAAGTGGCCGAGGTCGAATTGACACCGTCCCAAACCAAGTCCGCGGCTCGTATGCCGCTGGAAATCTTGGTCAACGTTGGCCCCAAGGGTGAAACCGCGAAGTTGACGCTGCTGGAATTGAGGCTCGGCAAGGACATTCCGCCGTACCAGCCGGCCAGCCAGCCGGACACGTTCGCCCCGTAAGAAGCATTGGGCCCGCTCGGGATCGAACCGAGGACCAATGGATTATGAGTCCACCGCTCTAACCGCTGAGCTACGGGCCCCGAGTGAACCAGTTTACCGCGCCCGTCGATTTGAAAAAAGATCGACGCGAAAGAAAAGCCCTGGGCTTTTCTTGTTGCGCGACGGAGAGACAGGGACAGTCCCTACTCCCCGACGATCTGAACCGAGACGCTTCGCTGGCGCGGGGCCACGTCGAAGTCCAGCAGGACCGGACGCTGCCAGGTGCCGATCATCAATCGCCCGTCGACGATCGGGATGCCGACCGACGGGCCAAAAATCGCGGCCAGCACGTGGCTGTGGCCGTTGTGGTCGCCCCAGCGCTTGTGGTGCTCGTATTCGGCCCCGGCCGGGGCCAGCCGCTCGAACACGGCCTTCATGTCGGCCAGCAGGCCCGGCTCGTGCTCGAGGGTGGTCAGGGCGGCCGTCGAGTGCCGGACGAAGCAGAGGGCCTGCCCGTTGCGGATGCCGGACTCCTTGACCAGTTGCATGAGGGCGTCGGACAGGTCGATCACGTCGCCGCCGCCCTGGGTCTGGATGCTGAGTTCGCGATAGAACGTGGACATGGAGGCACTCCTCTTTCTCCCTCCCCTCGGGGGGAGGGCCGGGGTGAGGGGCCGGCGGAAACCAGAGGCGTTTCATTCCCGAGCACGCAATACACCAGTGACTCGTCAATCACGATTCTTTGGGTGGCATGGCTGCGACAGCCGTATCGTCGCAGACATGCCACCCAAACCCAAAGATTCAAGACTGACGACTCACTAGCCTGCGGGCCGTGCCTGTCCCCTCTCCCTGACCCTCCCCCCAAGGGGAGGGAATCATGCCGCCTTGCCCCGTCGCGGCTGAACCGCTAAAGTCTAACCTATGCTTAACGCCCTGACCATGCCTGTCTCGGAACTGGCGGATCGGCTGGCGGCCGATCTGTCGCAGCCCGCACACCGGCCGATGCGTTTCGCTCAGCAGGAAGAGTGGGAGCGGCTGGAGCGGTTCCTCCGCTGCGCCCGGGCGGAGGGGTTCGACCTGTCCGACGCCGCCGCGGTGGTGGACGGGGGCAGCCGCCAGGTTCACTGGGCGTGCCTGGCGGTCCGCAGCGCCGGGCGGACCAGCCTGCTCATCCTCGCCCCGCTGCCGGGGGAGCCGGCGGCTGCGGACCCGCTGCGGGCGGCGCTCCGCCTGCTGGTCGACGGCGAGGCGGCCCGGGGCATGGGCCTGATCCAGGGCCTGCTGGCGCCGACGCAGTCGGCCGAGGCCAGGCTGCTGCTCGGGTGCGGGTTCGACCGGCTGGCGGAACTGATCTACATGCAGGCGGAGCTGCCGGCGGCGCTGCTGGCCGAGCCGGAGCCCCGCGACGGCTGGCCGGAGTTGCCCGGCGATCGCGAGGAGACGTTTCGCGACGAACGCGAGGCGGAGTTTTCGCGGGTGATCCAGGCGAGCTACGTTCACACGCTGGACTGCCCCGGCCTGGAGGGCGTGCGGCGGATGGAGGACGTGCTGACGGGCCACAAGGCCAGCGGGATATTCCGGCCTGACCTGTGGTTCCTGTTCAGCCGGGCCGGCCGGTCGATCGGCGCGGTGCTGCTGAACGAGATTCTCGACTCGGAGCACACGAGCGTGGAGCTGGTGTACATGGGCCTGGTGGAATCGGCCCGCGGCCAGGGCCTCGGCCGGCGAATCTTCCACCACGCGATGCGAGCGGCGCGGCGAGCGGGATTCGTTCGGATCGTGACGGCGGTGGACGCCGCCAACCAGCCGGCGGTGAAGCTGTATCGCAGCATGGGTTTCGAGGAGACGCTGCGTCGCGTGGCGTACATATTGCCGGCGGGGAAGGCGAAGAGGTGAGGGGGAGACGAGCAAGGTTCGAGGGACGAGGTGGGAGGGACAATAGAAATGGGGACTGGCTCCATTTCCGAGTCCTTTTTCGGAAATGGTGCCTGTCCCAATCCTGTTCGGCACGCGGTTTGCTGTGGGGAGGCGTGGCGGTGGAGTGAAGCGGCGGCGGCGACGGTCAGGGGCTCGGTGGTCGGAGGGGGGTGTGGTTTGGCGCGCAGCATCAACCGCC
>JAQTVL010000281.1 GCA_028706835.1 Phycisphaerae bacterium
CGAGGCCAGCCTGGATCCGCTGGTGACCATCGGCCCCGACGGAAAGATCATCGACGTCAACATGGCCACCGAGCAGGTCACGGGCGTGGGCCGCAGGCAGCTCATCGGCAGCGACTTCTCGAACTACTTCACCGAGCCGGATCGGGCGAGCGCCGGCTATCGGCAGGTGCTCGCCGAAGGCCACGTTCACGACTATCCGCTGACCATCCGCCATGTGTCCGGCTCCACCACCGACGTGCTCTACAACGCAACCGAGTATCGTGACGAAGCCGGCGACGTGCAGGGAGTCTTCGCCGCCGCACGCGACATCACCAAACGCAAGAAGGCCGAGGCCGCTCTCAAGGAGCTCAACGAGACGCTGGAACTCCGCGTGGCCGATCGCACCGCCGAACTGGCCCGGTCCAACGAGGACCTCGAACAGTTCGCCTATGTCGCCAGCCACGACCTCCAGGAGCCGTTGCGCCAGGTCGGCAGTTTCACCAAGCTGCTCAGCGAGCGCTACGGCGCCCAGTTCGACGGCAAGGCCGGCGAATGGATGAGCTACATCACCGAGGGCTCGGCGCGGATGTCCCGGCTGATCGAGGACCTGCTGGCCTACTCGCGCGTCGATCGCCGCGGGCGGCAGTTCGCGGCGGTGGACCTGCGCGAGGCCCTCGACGACGCCCTGGCCAATCTGCGAATCTCGATCGGCGAGTCCCGCGCCGAGGTCGTCGCCGGCCCCCTGCCCACCGTGCCGGGCGACCGCACGCAACTGACCCTGCTGCTTCAGAACCTGATCGGCAACGCCATCAAGTTCCGCCGCGAAGGCGCGGCCCCGCTGATCCGCGTCGAGGCCCGGCCCGACGCCGACGGCTGGGCGATCGCCGTCCGCGACAACGGAATCGGCATCGCCGCGGAGCATTTCGACCGCGTCTTTCTGATCTTCCAGAGGCTCCACACACGCCAGAAATACCCCGGCACGGGCATCGGCCTGGCCATTTGCAGGCGGATCGTCGAACGCCACGGCGGGCGAATCTGGGTCGAATCAACGCTCGGCGAAGGATCGACCTTCTGCTTCACGCTCGCCAATGAGGGTCAGCCATGAACAGACTCGTTCGCGTCCTCCGGTTCGCCACGCTTACCGCCGCCGCCATCGCCGGCATCGTCGTGCTGATGATGTGGCTGGCCGGCTTCTGGGCCGAGAAGACGCCCCCCGGCCCGCCCACGCCGCCGCAGTCGCCCCTGGCCGCCGGCCTGCCCATGATGACCGTCCAGCCGGTGCAGGTGGCGTTGACCAACGAGGCCATCGGCACGATCCGGGCGGAGCACGAGATCGCGCTGTCGTCGCGCCTGCCCATGCCGGCGCAGGTCGCCCTGATGAAAGCCGCCCCCGGCGACGTGGTGCCCGCCGGCGAGCTGCTCGTCAGGTTGAACGACTCGCAACTGCGGGCCCAACTGGCCGCCGCCCAGGCGAATCTGACGTTGGCCAAGGATGACAACGAGCGCATCACCCGACTGAACCGCGAAGGCCACGCCGCGCCCCGCGAGATCACCACCGCCGCCTCGAACCTGGCCATGGCCCAGGCCAAGTACGACGAAGCCAGCGCCCTGCTCGGCTACGCCGAAATTCGCGCCCCCGGCGGGTTGGCGAGTCAGCCGGACGCGGCGACACCCGACGCCCCGAAACACTGGTTCGTCATCGACCGCTACGCCGAGGTCGGCGACACGGCCCAGCCCGGCCAGCCGCTGGTCCGGCTGTTCGACCGGCTGCAACTGACCGCCGTCGTGCCGGAGTCGCTTCGCCCGCACATCGAGATCGGCCAGAGCGTGGCCGTCCGCATCGATGCGCTCAACAAGGAGTGCGTGGGGCGGATCAACGAGATCGTGCCGCAGGCGTCGGAGCAGAGCCGGTCGTTCCAGGTGAAGGTTACAGGCCCGTGCCAGCCCGGCGTGATCGTCGGCATGTTCGCCCGCATGAAGGTGCCCACCGGGCAGACCGAACTCGAGTTGCAGGTGCCGCAGGCCGCCATCCGCCGCGTCGGGCAGTTGACCAGCGTGTTCGTCGAGCGCGACGGCCGGCTGGTGCGGCAGTTCGTCCAGACCGGTCGCGAGGCGGGCGACAAGGTGGTCGTGTCGAGCGGCCTGTCCGCGGGCGACCGAATCCTGACCGACGCGGCGAAGGCGACATCCGACTAGTGCTCTGTTACGGGTGAACCGATGGGTCGGGTGCCATGCCTGCGACGGTTGTTTTGTCGCAGGCATGTCTGGCCAAGGCGAGCATGGCTGGCCCGCCGTCCAAAACAGCCGGACGGCGTTCCAGCCATGGCACCCATCAACCAGCCATGGCACGCATCAAACGGAGATTGAGGTCCGCATGAACACCCAGGAACCATCCCGGACGCCGTTGACGACCCGCATCGTCGAGCTGTTCCTAACCGGCAACCTGTCGGTCATGCTCATCATCGTCTCGCTGCTCGGCGGCGCCATCGCCCTCATGGTCACGCCGCGCGAGGAGGACCCGCAGATCGTCGTGCCCATGGCCGACGTCATGATCTCCGTGCCCGGCGCGTCCGCCGGCGAGGTCGAGCGGCAGGTGGCCAGCCAGCTCGAAAAGATGCTCTTCGAGATCGACGGCGTGGAATACGTCTACTCGACGAGCCTGGCCGATGCCGCGGTCGTCACGGTGCGGTTCTACGTGGGCCAGGACCGCGAGAAAAGCCTGGTCAAGATCTACAACAAGATCTCGATGAACATGGACCGGATCCCGCCGCAGGTTCGCGGCTGGGTGGTCAAACCGGTCGAGATCGACGACGTGCCCGTGCTCGGCGTCACCCTGTATTCCGAGAAAGAAAGCGACTTCGCCCTCCGCCGCACCGCGGAGGAAATCGAGAGCCGGCTCAAGCAGGTCGACGACGCCGGGCGAACCTACGTCATCGGCGGCCGGCCGCTCAAGATGCTCGTCCGCGTGGACCCAAGCGCCGCCACGTCGCGCGGCGTCGGCTTCGATCGCCTGATCCAGGCCCTCCAGGTCGCGGATGCGTCCATGCCGGCTGGCGCGATGAACACGCTCCGCGCGGACAAGCCGGCCGAGATCGTGCTGGACGCCGGCAGGACGCTCCAGTCGATCGACGAGGTGCGCAACCTGGTCGTCGGTGTGAACGGCGGCCTGCCCGTTTACCTGCGCGACGTGGCGACGGTGGAGCTGGGACCCGACGAGCCGGCCAACTACGCGCGGATCGGCTTCGGCCCGAAGGCGGACCCGGCCCGCCTGCCCGAAGCGCTCCGCGGCAAATCCGCCGGTCGGGACTTCCCAGCCGTCACCATCGCGGTCGCCAAGAAGAAGGGCGCCAACGCCGTCACGGTGGCGGAGGGCCTGATCGACCGGCTGCACACGATCGACAAGGCCATCCTGCCCGACGGCGTCCATTACTACATCACCCGCAACTACGGCGAGACCGCAAACGACAAGGTGAACGAACTGGTCGAGGGCCTGGCTGTCGCCATCATCATCGTCATCCTGCTGATCGCCCTGAGCCTTGGCTGGCGCGAGTCGCTTATCATCGCGACGGCCATCCCGATCACGTTCGCGCTGACGCTGCTGGTGAACTACTGGGCGGGGTACACGATCAACCGCGTGACGCTGTTCGCCCTGATCCTGGCGCTCGGCCTGGTGGTCGACGACCCGATCGTGGACGTCGAGAATATCCACCGGCACTTCCAGAAACCCAGGGATGGCCATCCCTGGGCTTTAAGACGCGCCGTGCTGGACGCGGTGAACGAGGTCCGCCCGCCGATCATCCTGGCTACGCTGGCGGTCATCGTGTCGTTCGTCCCCATGTTCTTCATCACTGGCATGATGGGGCCCTACATGAGGCCGATGGCGCTCAACGTGCCGCTGGCGATGCTGATGTCGATGGTGGTGGCGTTCACCATCACGCCCTGGCTGAGCTACCTGATGCTGCGGGGGCATGCAAAAGGCGCTAAACCGCAAGCGGACAGCCACGGCGGGGAAGGGACCGCGACGACCGTCGAAGGGTCGCTGGTGTATCGCGTCTATCGCGCGTCGCTGGGGCCGTTCCTGGAACGCCGGTGGGCGCGGTGGGCGCTGCTCGGCGTGACGATGGCGCTGTTCGTCGGGTCGGGGTGGCTGGCCGCTGACCGGCAGGTGCCGCTGAAAATGCTGCCCTATGACAACAAGAACGAGTTTCAGGTGGCCCTGGACCTGGACCGCGGGGCGACGCTGGAGCAGACGCAGGCCGCCGCGGCGGACCTGGCGGACTACCTCCGCCGCGTGCCGGAAGTGACGGACGTGACCAGCTATGTCGGCGTCGCCGGGCCGATGGACTTCAACGGCATGGTCCGCCACTACTACCTGCGAAACGGGGCAAACACGGGTGAAATGCGGGTAAACGTGGTTCACAAGAAGCGGCGTGAGCAGCAGAGCCACGAATTGACGCTGCGGCTGCGGAACGACCTCCAAACCATCGCTAACACGCACCAAGCCCGCATCAAGATCGTCGAAATGCCGCCTGGCCCGCCGGTGCTTTCGACGGTCGTGGCCGAGGTCTACGGCGAACCGTTCACGCCCTACGAGGAGCTGCTGGCCTCGGCCAAGGTCGTTCAGGAACGGTTGAAACGCGAGGCCGGCGTGGTCGATGTCGATTCGACCGTTGAAACCGGGCAGAAGGAGTTTCGGTTTGTGCCGGATCGCGAGAAAGCCCGCCTGGCCGGGGTGAGCGAGCAGCAAATCGCCCTGGTGGTCCAGGCCGCCGTCCAAGGCGCCGACGCCGCCATCCTGCACAGTGCTAACGACGTGAACCCCACGCCGATCCAGCTTCGCCTGCCGCTGGCGCGGCGTACGAGCGTGAACGCGCTCAATGCAATCTCTGTCGTGCCCAAGACCGCCGACCCGAAGGCCAAGCCGGTGCAACTGAGCGAACTCGGCGAATGGAAGGAAGGCAACGTCGATCAGCCGATCTACCACAAGAATCTCCAGCGGGTGGTTTACGTGACCGCCGAGATGGCCGGCCGCCCCCCAGCCGAGGCGGTGCTCGACGTGCAGGCCGACATGCAGGCGTGGACGGCCAAACTCACCGACTCCCCTGCCCGCCCAGTGACTGATCGCACATTCCTGAGCAACGGGGCCAACGTCCACTGGAAAGTGCCCGACAACGTAAAGGTGACTTGGACCGGCGAAGGCGAGTGGAAGATCACCCTCGACGTGTTCCGCGACCTCGGCATCGCGTTCGCCCTGGCCTGCCTGGGCATCTACATCCTGCTGGTCTACGAGACGAAGAGCTACCTGATGCCCCTGATCCTGATGATCTCCATCCCCCTGACGGTCATCGGCATCATGCCCGGCTTCTGGCTGCTGAACAAACTCGGCGGCGGCAGCATCGGCGGGTTCGCCAATCCGACCTACTTCACCGCCACCGCCATGATCGGCATGATCGCCCTGTCCGGCATCGTCGTCCGCAACGGCATCCTGCTCATCGACTTCCTGCACAAGGCCCTCGCCGGCTGCCCCGGCAAGCCGCTCAAACAGGCGCTCATCGAAAGCGGCGCCGTCCGCTTCCGCCCCATCTTCCTCACCGCCGGCGCCGCCATGCTCGCCGCCTGGCCGATCACCCTCGACCCGATCTTCTCGGGCCTGGCCTGGGCGCTCATCTTCGGCCTGTTCGTGTCCACCGCCTTCACGCTGCTGATCGTGCCGGTGGTCTACTACATGGCCTATGCGCGGAAGCACCAACCCGACAGCCACCCCGGGATTCCGAAAATTAGCTAGAGAAAGTGCTTGAAAAGTTTGCAGTCATCGCCGATATATGCCCGTAGACAGTGATGCGGGGGGCGACGCCGCGGGCGAGCCTGCCTGCCGAGTGGAGAAGTCTGGCTGTCAGTCACACAACGCAGTTTCTTGGGAATTCTCGCGTTGCGGCGCGCCGCAGACCCGCGTCGGGTATCGCGGCGACGTTCACATTGTGATTCAAGCTCAGCGTCAAACTCCCGGGGGTATGCGGGAATTAAAACGTCTCTAACAAGGAGAAGGCAGTCATGATCGAACGCGCACGGAAGCAATCTGATGTGGCGGGGCAGGGGC
>JAQTVL010000282.1 GCA_028706835.1 Phycisphaerae bacterium
GGGCTACCGCCGGCGCCTCAGCCCGGAAGGCGTCGACATGGTCGGCGCCGACGCCGCGGGCCTGTTCTACGCCACCCAGACCCTGCTCCAGGTCCTGGCCCTCCGCCCGAAACCCGCAGGCCGGATCGCCGACATCGAAGCCCTCGAGATCACCGACTGGCCTCACTACCGCGTCCGCGAACTCATGCTCGACGTCGGCCGGGCGCCCTTCTCCGTCCCCCTGCTCCGCCGGGCCGTTCGCATCATGGCCCGCCTCAAGCTCAACACGCTCCACCTTCACCTGCACGACGACCCGCTCAATGGCCTGCGATACGACAAGCTCCCGCTGGGCAGCGAAAACCCGACCGCCATGACCATCGACGACCTGAGATGCCTGGTCGCCTACGCTCGCCAGTGGCACGTCGAGATCATCCCCGAGTTGGAAGCCTGGGGCCACGCCGGCTCGATCGTGTATCACTACCCGAACCTGATCGGCGGGCCGGGCATGTGGGGCGGCTTCTCGTTCGCTATCGGCGAGGAACTTTACGACCTGCTCGAAAAGATGCTCGACGAGGTCGTCCCCGTGCTCGAGCCGAACTGCACGGTCCACCTCGGCCTGGACGAAGCCAACTGGTACACCCTGCCCTCGGTGCCCGCGGACCGCAAGAACGACTATTCGCCCGAGCGCCACGTCGCCAGGCTCCACGAAATCCTCCAGCGCGTCGGCAAGCGTCACAACCGCAAGCCGCGCCTTCGCATCTGGGCCGACCACGGCGGCAGGCCCGTGCCCGCCGACATCGCCCCCGACGTGATCGTCGAGCCGTGGATGTACACCGAGTGCCGCGAAGCCAACATCCGCGAGAAGGTCGCCAAGTACGGCGGCGCGGGCAAGCCGCCCTTCATGATGGGCGGCGGCATGAGCAGCATGCACCTGAGCGGCACCTTCGGCGCGACCGCCCTGTGGTGCCAGGCCGCCATGGACATGCCCAACTGCGAGGGCATCGACATCTGCATGTGGGAGAACAACAACCTGGCGGGCCAGTTGATGGGCGTCTTCGGCGGCGCCGACTACGCCTGGACCCCGCTCACCCCCGCCATCGGCGAAAAAGACAACCTGTTCCGCGAGCGTATTCAGGGCGACGTTCTGATTCGGATGAAGAAGTGGCAATCCGCCTTCCCCGACGCCGACGACGGAGCCATCCGCCTGGACACCGGCCCCGAAGTCCACGCCGGCCGATACATCGAAGGCCCGTTAGCCGGCCACCCCGTCGCCCCTACCGCGGCGATGAAGGAGCCGCCCCCGATCGACGCCGCGACGGACTGAGGACGACGGGGAGAGTGGGAGAGTGGGAGAGTGGGCGGGCCTCTTAGTTTCCCTCCCCCGGCCGTTCGGGGGAGGGAGCAAGGGAGAGGGTCCCCGAGCCGAAGGCGAGTCTTCCTGTTTCCCTCCCCCGCTACTGCGGGGGAGGGAGCAAGGGAGAGGGTCCCCGAGCCGAAGGCGAGGTCTTGTCTTTCGTGGCCCCGGTCAATCGCCGTCGAATGCCCAGGGCCGGCGAGTTCACCCGGACAGAAGGAGCCGCCGTGCAGCCCAATCCCGACATCCTTGCCCGGGCCCGCCAGCTCCGCTCCGACGCGACGGAGGCGGAGGGCATTCTCTGGCAGTGCCTGCGAGCCCATCGCCTCGGTGGCCTGAAGTTCCGCCGCCAGCATCCGGTCGGGCCTTACATCGCCGACTTCCTTTGTCTCCAGGCAATGCTTATTGTGGAACTCGACGGCATCAGCCACGAAGGCCGCGTCGAATACGATGCCCAGCGGCAGGGCAAATTGGAGTCGCTCGGTTACGAAGTGCTCCGGTTCAAGAATCAGGACTTGTGGTCATTGGAGCGGGTGCTGGCGACCATCGAGCAGCGAGCGAAAGAACGTATCGCGGCGGCAGCGGCGCGGCGATACTGAACGCAGCACCCGCGCTCCTTCCGCCTGCCTGTCGGCAGCCGGCCCCTCTCCCTTGCTCCCTCCCCCAAGAAAAGATGGGGGAGGGAAAAGAGAATCGCGAGCGGACTGAGGGACGACGCGGCAAGGGCGAGCGCCTTAGTTTCCCTCCCCCGCTACTGCGGGGGAGGGAGTAAGGGAGAGGGGCCGAGCCGAAGGCGAGGGTCTTCGCCGTTTGTGGAGTGCGGTAGCGCAGCTACCGCTGTGGCGCGCAGCCGACGCCCCGCGCCGACCCAAAGCGGTAGCTTCGCTACCGCACTCCACAAAAAGACATTCGTCGACCTTGGACGCAAGCGACGGAGGCAACTGGTTTGACCAAGCGAACGCGAAATGTCGTCGTATGGTTCTCCCTCACGATCCCGGTCAGGGAGAAGGATGAGGAGTAACTGAAATGATCTGGCATAAATTCCCCGCACCCTGGATGCGAATCGACGGCCTCGCCTGGTGGGACGAAACCAAACCCCGCCTCGCCCGCCTGCCGCGGCGGATGAAGAAACTCGTCCGCAAACCCGTCTGGGACCTCGCCCAGAACCCGGCCGGGGCCATCGTGCGATTCCTGACCGACTCCGCCGTAATCGGCATCCGGGCCAAGAGCCCGGATAATGTCGTCATGGACCACATCACCCGCATCGGCCAGATGGGCTTCGACCTCTACGTCGCAGGCCGATACCGGGCATCGGCTGTCCCCGACGACACCGGCCGGACCGACCTCACGCGGGAAATCCTCCTCGACGGCGAAGCCAAGAAACTCCGCGAGGTGACGCTCTACCTGCCCCTCTACAAGGACGTTCGCCTCATCAGCCTCGGCATCGACAACGGCGCGACCGTCAGGCCGACGCGGGCCAATTACCGCCTGCCGAAGCCCGTCGTCTACTACGGCAGTTCGATCACGCAGGGCGGCTGCGCGTCCAATCCGGGCATGGCCTACCCCGCGATCCTGACGCGGGAACTCAACGTCGAATCGGTCAACCTCGGCTTCTCCGGCAACGGCCTGAGCGAGCCGGAGTTGGCCGCCGCGTTGGCCGAGATCGACGCCGCGTGTTACGTGCTCGACCAGTGGGGCAACACGGGCACCGCACAGAACGCCCGCGACCGATACCCGCGGTTCATCGAGATCATCCGCCGGTCGAGGCCCGCGACGCCGATCGTCGTCACCTCGCCGTTCGCCGTGGTCTCGCAGAAGCACTCGCCCCGCGCCGACCGCGAGATGGCCGCGTATCTGCGCACCTTGGTCGCCCAGCGCCGCCGGGCCGGCGACAAGACGATCACCTTCTTCGACGGCCTGCGCCAGTTCGGCGAAGAGGACACCAACGCCACGGTGGACGGCATCCACTGCAACACGCTGGGCTTCCACCTGATGGCCGCAGCGCTCGGCCCGCACATGGCGCGTGTGCTGGGACTGTGAAAAAAGCCCAGAGAATGCCTTCCATGGGCTTCCTCGGAACGCGACGCCGCATCGGCTCGCAGCGCGACTATTTCTTCCCGCTGAACGTGTAACTCAACTCCCCCACCTTGACCGCGATATCGCCGCCGGCCTGCTGGGCCGAGCACGCCGGCATCTTCTCCGTCTTCGTGTCCGTCGGATACAGCACGTGCAGATACACCGTCTCCGCAGCCGCGTCCGCCGGCGTCACGTCCAGACGCCACAGGCCATACTGCATCTCCGGCTTTTCCTTCTCGATGCCCTTCCAGCCTTTGGGCATCCGGTTCGTGCCGTTGTAGTCGAACTCGTGGCCCGCGCCGCCCACCAGGTCCAGCTTCGCCTTCGCCGGCAGCAGCGTCTGGCAGAACAGTCGGCCGACGCCGTTGTCGGCGACCGCGAGCGAGCCCTCGATCTTCGGCTGGTTGATGGTGTGCAGCGTCCAGCGATGGTTCACCTCGCCGGCGCCCTTCACGCGGTCGAGCACGACGACATACTGGTAGCCGAGGAACACGATCTCCCGCCTCCAGGCGCAGCCGGCCGGCACGGCGCCGGCCAGGTCGCCGACGGCCCGGGCGAACTTGTCGGTGGCCTCGGTGGCGGTAAGCACGCCAGTCGGCGGGCGATTGACGTTCTTGTCGCGTGCGGCCTTCCATTCGTTCCAACTCGGCGTGCCATCGAAGTCGATGTTCGGCTGCTGGCCATCAGCCTTGCCGCCGCTGAACACCACGCAGTTGGCGCTCCACGGCGACTTGTTGTACATGTGGTGCGGCGACTTGTAGCCGACGTAGGCGCCGCTCTTGATCGCCAGCGGGACCTGCTTGAAGATCACGAACTTGCCCTGGTCGTAGCTGGCGTGGTGGTCCACCGTCTCGCCGCAGACGAAGTGAACGATCGTCGCGTCCGGCTCCCAACCGCTCCGCCAGGCGACGATGCCGTGCAACTTCGGGCTGAACACCTCGGCCTTGCCCAGCCCGGCCAGCGGCTTCGCCTCCACCGTCGGGTCGTTGAACACGAACCACTCCCACGCGAACTCGGCGTGATAATCGGCCGGGCCCCATCGCTTGGCAACCTCGTCCATCCACGTCCGCCCGAAGCCGTTCCGATACATCCCGGTGATCGGGCCGAACTGCATGCTGAACTGCGTCTTGTCGGTGTGGCTGCCGGTCCAGATGTCGCCGTGCTTGAGGAACCAGCCGTTCGGATAGGTGATCCACATCTGGAAAAGCATCTGCCGTTCGAGCCAGTTGCCCTGGTTCTCCTTGATCCACTTGCCCACGTCCCAGTCGGTCGCGCTCCGCCACGCGGCCACAATGTTCGCGTAGTCGGTGAACTCGTGGTGCAGGCTGTAGCTGCCGCCCCCAGCCGCCCCGTCCTCCATCTGCCGGATCGTCCCGTTCTTCTCCTTCAGATAGGTTGCGGCGAACTTCACGTACTCGTCCGCCTTCGGGCTGTCGCCGTGCAGCGCCAACCCGATCGTCGTCAGCCCGGCCAGCGCTCCCGCCACACGCGAGTAGAACGGGGTGCTCGGGCCGCCGGTCTTCAGCGTGCCCAGCCAGGCGTCGCCAGCTCGTTCGAGCTCCGCAGCCACAGCCTTTCGGCTGGCGTCATCGAAGTCCGGGTGATTGTGCAGCCAGTCGTAGGCAGCCGCCGCCCGCTCGGCCACGATGCCCATGTAGCTCGGCGACTCGCTGCCGTCGAACTTGTACGCCTTCAGCTTGGCCACAGCCTTCTGGCCGGCGGCGGCATCGTCGGTGAGCAGCCAGGCAGCCGCCCAGCCGGTGACCGGCGCCTCGCCGCTGGTCAACTTGGGGAGTCGCTTCTGGTACTCGGGCAGCTTGACCCACTCGCGGGCCTTCTCGACGCTGGGGCCGTCCCACGCCTTGGCCCGCCAGAAAATGCGGGGTCGCTCGTCGCGGACCTTCGGCCCGTCCGCCGCCGCCACGGATGCCACCGATGCCAGCACCGCCAACCCGATCGTGATTCGCGCGAACATACAACGCCTCCTTGTTGAAGAAGTACTGTGAACGTACACGTAAAAGATTAACCCCGCGGCGGGATGAATGAAACAGGTAATTCGTGGCAGGTAATTCGTGGCATGGGCGTCTCGCCCGCGATTCAAGGGGCTCGGCGTAGCCGGGATGCCACGAGGTGGTATTGGCGCGCTACTCGCTCTTGCGCGATTGGGCGATCGCCCGGTCGATGATCTCCGTCATCGCGATCGAGACTTCGCCTTCGCTCGCCTGCTCGCTGCGCAGCCGACCGACCAGGCCCGACACGCCTTCCACGATGTCGTGCTTCAGCCGCGACAGCCGCTGGTCCGTCAGCGGATCGGCCTGCGCGGGCCGGGCGACGCACTGCTCCTTGATGATGCCGATCGCCTCGCGATACAGCGTGTCATAGAGCCGGCCCACCCGGTCGGTCGCCTCGCCCAGGGCCTGCTGCGACTCGCGGGCGCCGCACGCCAGCCGCGACGCCAGCCGGTAGAAAAGCAGCGAGAGCGTGATCGCAACGACGCCGAGCGTCGCCGCAACCACCGACGAGACCAGAACGATGATTTCCAGCGCGTGCATGGTAGGCTCCTCTCGCCCGCGGGCGGGGCGTATTGCCGATGTTATCGGCCATCCGCCGGAGCGCGGTTACTTAATTCACGGACCCGCGGTCAATGGAAAAAGGCCGGACGCCCCA
>JAQTVL010000283.1 GCA_028706835.1 Phycisphaerae bacterium
GAGCGCCGGCTTCGGCTCGGCTACCTCGGGCCGGAGGGCAGTTTCAGCCACGCGGGGGTGACGGCGAAGTTCGGGGCGTCGGTCGAGTATTGCGCGCTCGCGGATATCCGCAGCGTATTCGAGGAAGTGGCCCGCGGGCACGTGGACCTCGGCATGGTGCCGATCGAGAACACGATTGGCGGCGGGATCATCGACACGCTCGACGCATTTCTCGACCTGGAGATGCGGATCTGCGCCGAGGTGCTGGTGGCCATCCACCACAATCTGCTCGGCGGCTGCGCGATCGACCAGATCCAGAAGGTCTATTCGAAGCCCGAAGTGTTCACGCAATGCCGCACGTGGCTGTCGGCCAACAACCTGCTCGACAAGACCGTCGGCACGGCCTCGACGAGCAAGGCGGCGGAACTGGCCAAGTTGGAGAAGAACGCGGCCGCCATCGGGTCATCGCTGGCGGCCACGCTGAACGACCTGCCGATCATGGTGAGCAACATCGAGGACAATCCGAACAACGTGACCCGTTTCCTGGTGATCGGCAAGCAGACGGCCAAGCCGACCGGGGATGACAAAACCACCATCATGTTCACGACGGCGCACAAGGCGGGGGCGCTGGCGGACGTGCTGGACGTGTTCCGCCAGCACGCGATCAACCTGACCAACATCGGCAGCCGGCCGAGCCGGAAGCAGAACTGGGAGTACTATTTCTTCGTGGACTGCGAGGGCCACAGCGGGATGCCGAAGATGGCGTCAGCCATCGACGAGGTGCGGCAGCACTGTCTGCAAATCAACGTGCTGGGCAGTTTCCCGCGGGCGACGGAGATATTGGGCGCGTAGGCGGCGGGGTTTTCCCGCTGAGAGCTGAAAGCTGAGCTCGTGATGATCGTCGTCATGCAATCCGGGGCGGACGCAGCCACCATCGATCACGTGATCGAGCGGATCGAGCAGCTTGGCATGAAGCCGCACGTGTCGCGCGGGCAGTTCCGCACGATCATCGGCGCGATCGGCGACGAAACCGACGCCCTGCTACCGCAACTTCAGAGCCTGCCCGGCGTCGAGAGCGTCGTGCCGATCATGAAGCCGTACAAGCTGGCCAGCCGGGAGTTCCATCCCGACCAGAGCCAGTTCGTGATCGGCGGGGTGCGGGTCGGCGGCCCGGGGTGCGTGGCCATCGCCGGGCCGTGCGCGGTCGAGAACGAGACGACGGTGTTCACGGTCGGCCGGGCGGTCAAGGCGGCCGGGGCGACGATGCTCCGCGGCGGGGCTTACAAGCCGCGGACCTCGCCGTACAGCTTCCAGGGCCTCGGCGAAGAGGGGCTGAAGATCCTGCGGGCGGCTGGAGACGAACTCGGCATGCCGGTGGTCAGCGAGGTGATGGACCCGCGGCAGGTGCCGGTCGCGGTGAAGTATGTCGACGTGCTCCAGATGGGGGCGCGCAACATGCAGAACTTCAACCTGCTCAGCGAGGTCGGCCAGACGACCCGCCCGGTGCTGCTGAAGCGCCGGCCGAGCGCGTCGGTGAAGGAATGGCTGATGAGCGCGGAGTACATCCTGGCGCAGGGCAACAAGCAGGTGCTGCTGTGCGAGCGCGGGATCAAGACGTTCGAGACGTCGGTGCGCTACACGTTTGACGTGTCGGCGGTGCCGGTCGCGAAACGCGAGAGCCACCTGCCGGTGTTCGTGGACCCGTCGCACGCCGCGGGCGAGCGCGACCTGGTGGCCGCACTGGCGCTCGCCGGGATCGCCGCCGGCGCCGATGGCTTCATCGTGGAGGTCCACGACTGCCCGGAGAAGGCGATGTGCGACGGCCCGCAGGCGCTGACGCCGGACATGTTCAAGGACATGATCGCGCAGTGCAAGGCGGTGGCGTCGGCGATCGGGCGATCGTGGGAGCTGCCCGGCGCCAAGCCGAGCGCGAAGCCGCTGGCGTGGGGCGGGGCGTGAGGAAGAGACGCGGAGACGAGAAGATTCCGAGAAATGAAAGGATTCGCAGTGGGACGCAAGATGTTTATCGCCGGCAACTGGAAGATGAACACGAACCGGAAGATGGCGTGCACGCTGGCCAACGGCGTGCTCGACAAGCTGGACAGCGTGCTGAACGGGGCGGCGGACAAGGTCGAGGTCGCGTTCTGCCCGCCGTTCGTGTACCTGGTGGACGTGGCGGGGCTGCTACCGGAAGGCAAGGCGGTCTACCTCGGCAGCCAGAACGTCTACTTCGAGGATAACGGCGCGTTCACCGGCGAGATGTCCACTGCAATGCTCAAGGATGTCGGCTGCACGCTGGTGCTGGCCGGGCACAGCGAGCGGCGGCACGTGATCGGCGAGAGCGACGAGCTGATCAACAAGAAGGTGCGCAAGTCGCTGGCGGACGGCCTGCGGGTGATCCTGTGCATCGGCGAGACGCTGGCGGAGCGGAAGGCCAACAAGACGCTGGACGTAAACCGCCGGCAGGTGAAGGCCGGGCTGGCGGGCGTGACCCGGGAGCAGTTGGCCAACGTGGTGATCGCGTATGAGCCGGTGTGGGCGATCGGCACGGGCGTGACGGCCAGCCCGGCGCAGGCGCAGGAAGTTCACGCCCAGGTCCGCAGCCTGGTGGCGGGGCTGTACGACACCGCGGCCGGCGATGCCATGCAGATCCAGTATGGCGGATCGGTCAAGCCGGACAACGCGCTCGAACTGCTCGGCCAGCCGGACATCGACGGGGCGCTGGTCGGCGGTGCGAGCTTGAAGGTGGACGACTTTTTGGCGATCATAGCGGCCGGCGCGAAAGCGGCTGCATCGAAGAAATGAACGGACAGGCTCCATAACCTCCGAGGGATCGAATGAACGTGATGAACGATGTGATGTTGGCGGCCTCGTGGTTCGGTTTCACCCGCGGGCTGATCATTGTGCTGTTCGTGGCGTCGGCGGCACTGCTGATGGGGATCATCCTTCTCCAGAAGGGCCGCGGCGGCGGGCTGAGCAGCGCGTTCGGCGGTGCGATGGGCGCCAGCCCGTTCGGCACGAAGACCGGCGACGTGTTCACGTGGATCACGGTGGTGCTGGCGGGCGTCTTCCTGCTCGGGGCCCTGGTGCTCAACCGGATGGTCACGAAGGAATCGGCCCACACGGGCACCTCGACCAAGGCCGTGGCCAAGGCGACACCATCGCCCACGGCCAAGCCTGACATCGAAAGCGTGATCCCGATCCCGTCGCCCGCGTCGACAACCCGGCCAGAGACCCAGCCGGGCCGCTGAACCGACCGTTGCTGCCGCGACGCGACGCGTACAAAAGATGGGCATTGCATGATCCTGAGCATGACCGGCTTCGGCGAATCGACCCGCACGCAGGATGGCGTGAGCTATCAACTGACCGTCCGCTCGCTGAACAACCGCTACTTCAAGCTGAACTGGAAGCTGCCGGACCAGGCGACATTCCTGGAGGCGGCGATCGACGCCCGGCTGCGGCGCGTCCTCGGCCGGGGCTCGATCTACCTGACGCTGACCGTGCGCAACATGTCGGCGGAGGCGGCCTACGAGGTGAACGAGGTCGCGCTGTCGAGCTACCTGTCGCACCTGCGGGGCAGCCCAGCCGCCAGCGGCCTGGCCGTCACGTTCGACCTGGCAACGGCGCTGCTGCTGCCGGGCGTGACGCAGCCTCGCCAGCCGGACGAAGCCGAGCAGGCGGCGGTGAAGAAGACGGTCGATGCGATGCTCGACGAGGCGCTCGGCCAACTGCTGGGCATGCGGGCGGTCGAAGGCCGGGCGATGGCCGCCGACCTGACGGTACACCTGGACCGCATGGCCGCCCAGCTTGACGTCATCGCCCAGCGGGCGCCGACGGTGGTGGTGGAATATCGCCAGCGGCTGGCGGAGCGAGTGAACCAGTTGCTGGCCGACCAGAAGCTGGCGCTGGACTCGGACACGCTGTCGCGGGAGGTGGCGCTCTACGCGGACCGGAGCGACATCCACGAGGAGATCGCCCGGCTGCGGAGTCACATCAGCCAGTTCCGCGCGGCGATGGAGGAGGAGGCCGTCGACGACGTGGACGGCGGGCGGCAGGTGGGGCGGAAGCTGGACTTCATCTCGCAGGAGTTTCTGCGGGAGGCGAACACGATCGGGTCGAAGAGCAACGACGCGACGATCAGCAAGGCGTGCGTGGAGATCAAGAGCGCGATCGACCGGATCAAGGAACAGGTGCAGAACGCGGTGTGAATGGCTGTCAGCTCTCAGCGGTCAGCTTTCAGCAACGCCAAGATGCCATAGCTGAAAGCTGACCGCTGAGAGCTGAGAACTGATTGGCGGATCCGAACGAGCGGAGCAGTCGCCGGGAAGAGATATGACTGAAACCAAAACAAAAGGTCGCCTCATCGTCCTGTCCGGGCCGAGCGGGGTGGGCAAGACCACGCTCTGCCAGCGGGTGCTCGAGCAGGTGCCGGCCCGCCTGAGCGTGTCGGCCACCACTCGCAAGCCTCGGCGGACCGAGGTGGACGGGGTGAACTATTATTTCCTGACGCAGCCGGAGTTCGAGCGCCGCCTGGCGACCGGCGAGTTCCTCGAATCGGCCACGGTGTTCGGCAACCTGTACGGCACGCCGATGGGCCCGGTGAAGTCGGCGATGGAGTCGGGGCAGACGATCCTGCTGGAGATCGACGTGCAGGGCGGGCTCCAGGTGCGGAAACGCTGCCCGGACGCGGTGACAATCTTCATCATGCCACCGTCACTGGAGGCGTGGCGCGAGTCGCTGCGGAGCCGGCTGACACGGCGCGGCATGGACGTGCCGGCGGAGATCGAGCATCGGCTGGCCGAGGCCAGCGCCGAGATCACGCTGGCGAAGGAAAGCGGCGCCTACAAGTATTTCGTGGTGAACGACGATCTGGAAACGGCAGTCAGGCAACTGGTGGGGATAATCAAGAAGGAGTTGGCTCGCAATGATTGAAGCCCTCAAAAGCGATGAGATCATCCGGAAGGTCGGCGGACGGTTCAAGCTGACGGCGCTGATTCAGCGCCGGTGGATGGAACTGCTCCAGGGCTCGCGCCCGCTGATCGAGCGGACGTCGGACATGACCGACCTGGACGTGATCGTGCAGGAAATCCTCCAGGACAAGATCGGGATCGACTACGAAGCGACCGACCTGATCACGCCGCCGAAGCCAGCGGCGAAGGCGTGAGAGCAGCTTTCAGCTTTCAGCGGTCAGCTTTCGGTCGAATCTTGTTTGGCTGACTGCTGAAAGCTGACCGCTCTTCTGCGAGCATCCATGGCCAACGACCTGACAGGCTACGAAGTCGTGCTCGGGGTGTCCGGCGGGATCGCCGCATACAAGGCGCCGTCGATCGCGTCGGCGCTGGTGCAGCGCGGCTGCGGCGTGACGGCGGTGCTCACCCGGGCGGCCATGGAGTTCATCACCCCCCTGCCGTTCCGGGCCATCACCGGCCGAAAGGTCCACACCGACATGTTCGACCTGCCGGCTGGGGGCTCGGACCCGCACATCCACCTGTCGCAATCAGCCGACCTGCTGGTCATCGCGCCGGCCACTGCCGACCTGATCGCCCAGTTGGCCGTCGGGCTGGCCGGCGAACTGCTGCCCTGCCTATGCCTGTCGGCGGACTGCCCCCTGCTCATCGCGCCCGCGATGAACAACCAGATGTGGGCCCACCCCGCGGTGCAGGCCAACGTCAAGACGCTGACCAGCCGGGGCGTGCAGTTGATCGGCCCGGACGAAGGTTGGCTGGCCTGCGGCTCAACGGGCCCAGGCCGAATGAGCGAGCCCCCGGCCATCGCCGCCCGCGTCGCGGAACTGCTGCTGACCAACCCGCCGAGAAGCAAGACGTAACAATTGCCCTCTTCGCTGTGTGTGGAGTGCGGCAGCGCAGCTACCGCTGCCGTTGGGGATTGGGAATCCTCTGTCCCGTAGGGACATCTGGTAATTGCCCAGCGATTCATCGCTGGGGATGCAGTTGCCCCTGCTATGGCCAGTCCCGTAGATACCATGTGGCAAAAGCGGCCAGACTCTTGCAGGATATGGGGAAACGCTCAGTTGGTTGCGTTCGAGCTGTTTACCTTCACCCTTACAGGAGGCTGGCCAATGGACAAGTTTAT
>JAQTVL010000284.1 GCA_028706835.1 Phycisphaerae bacterium
GGCGACGCTCACCACGTTTTTGCCGGGCACGAGGTAGGGGAGGGCGAACGGGACGAGCTGGAAGTGTGTCTTCAGTTCGATGTTGGCGACGCCGCCGGCGGCGGGGATCGTCAGTTTCAGCCAGTAGCCCTGGACGCTGCCGTTGATCTCGTCGACGAAGGTGGTGGAGAGTTGCTCGCCGACGTTCCACTTCTCCAGCGGCTTCCAGGTCTTGCCCTGGTCGACGCTCACGGCGGCGGCCATATCGCCCATGCCGATGCGGGAATACCTGAACTCCCCGGCGGCCAGGATGTACGGGGAGTCCAGGCCGAACACGATCTCGCCGTTCTCGCCGGGCTTCTCGGTCACCAGCCCGGCCACGCCGCCCTTCTTGCCGGCGGTGACGTTCTTCCGCGACACGACGGCGTCGAGGTAGTGGTCCGTGGCGAGGTTCGGCTTGTAGACCATATAGCCTGCGCCCCAGTGTCGATAGGTTCTGCCTGCGACGTGCGGCTCGTAGATCGGCAGATTGACGGTGTCCTTGGCGTCGCGGCCGCCGCAGCCGTGGCGGGGGCCTTCGTCCTTCTTGTGCGAGCTCTTGTAGAACCAGTACGGCCCGGGCATCCAGGTGCGGACCATCGTCTCGCCGCGGCGCAGGTTGAACTGGCAGAACGGCTCCTTGACGACCGGGGTGTATTTCTTCGACTCGGGGAAATCGCCGACGATCTTGAACGCGGAGTAGTTCGAGAAGGTTGAGACATCGTCACCGCAGAGCAGGAAGCCAGGGCAGGCCCGGTCTTCCTTCACGGCGTCGGTGACCAGCGCCGGGTCGGCCTTGATGTCCTCGATCGAAATGATGGACGGCGGCTTGGCGCGGTCGTAGACGTAGAAGTTCATGTGCGGGTCGAACAGGTGCCACTTGCCGCCGTATTCGACTTCCATGATGTGATGCCCGCCGGTGGCGCCGGTGCGGCACTTGTAGCCGGCCTTGTTCAGCAGCACCCAGATCGGCGTGGTCTGGCGCAGGCAACTGCCCGTGCCCAGCGAATGAATCATTGTGTCGAAGTTGTAGGACATGTCGATCGGCCCGTCGCCGTGGTAGATCACGCGGCGGACCCAGTGGAACACGGCGAGCACCTTCTGCTCATCGGTCATGTCCTTGGTGATCAGGCTCTTGAGAATCGTGTCGACCGTGCGGGTGTCGACCGAGCGATCGGTGGAGACCCAGGGGTTGACCACGGCGGCGTCGGGCGGCGCCGGGGCGTCGGCGAGGAGCGATGAACAGACAAGCGGCAGCAGCGCGAGGGCGAGTACGGCGGTACGCATGAGCGTCTCCGGTTCGAGAGGAATGCACGCATCGAGAATCGTCATGGGCGTGTGACATCCACCGCGCTCTTGGCGGGGGCGTATTCCTTGAGCAGGGCGGCCACATCGGGCTGGTTCGGCTGGAGTTCCAGGCTGTGATGCCAGAACTCGACGGCCTCGGCCCGGAGCGTTTCCCGGCGGACGGCGTTGGTGGTGTTTCGGGCGAGGACCATCTGGGCGGCGCCCAGGCCGGCGAGCGTCTTGGCGTCGTTGCGGTCCAGCGACATGGCCTTGAGGTAGCTCTGTCGCGACAGTTCCAGCAGCTTGAGCACCGACTCGATGACCGGCTGCTTTTCCTTGTCGTCCGGCTTGCGGGCGGTTTCCAGGGCGAGCTGGTAGTAGCAGGCCCCGAGATTCTGGTGAACCTGCGGGTCGTTCTCGTTGCCCTTCTGCGCGAGCTTGAGCACGTCGACGGCGGCGCGGAACCGGCCCTGCTTCAGATAGGTGGTCGCCAGGTTCAGCAGAACTTTCGGCTGATCGAGGTTCCGCTCGAGCGATTCGCGGTAGGCCCGGCAGGCGTCGTAGTAGCGGCCCTGGGCATCGTAGACAACGCCGAGGTGGGCCATCGCGTCCGGCCGGCTGCCGTCGAGTTCGATGCACTTTTGGAATGCCTGCTCGGCCTCGGCCAGCCGATTCAGGCGGAAGTAGAGCGTGCCCAACTCGAAATGCGCCTGGTAGTCGGTCGGCTGGAGCGCGATGGCCCGGACGTACACACGAACGGCGTCAGCCAGGCGATTGAGCGCCTGATACACCCCGCCGAGTTCGACAAGGTCGCGCAGGCTCTTGGGGTCGAGTTGGACAGCCTTTTCGTACGACTGGCAGGCTTCGTTCATCTGGCCTCGGGTCTTGTATATCCCGGCCATCTTGCTGTAGGCCAGCGCCATGTTGGGGTTGATTTCGACGGCCCGACTGAGTTCCTCGAGCGCCAGTTCGAGGTTCCCGCCGTCGACGTAGAGTTGGCCCGCCAGGAAGTGATCCGCGGCATCCGACTGCTGTCCGACGCCGACGCGCGTGCGGCAGCCAGCCAGCGAAACTGCCAGCACGGTGCAGGCCAATGGCAGCCAGACGCTCCGCCTCACGTCGCCTCTCCAAAACATCCCAGGACGGCAGATATTCTACTGTTCGTCAAGGGGCGTGTCACCGGGATTTCCGAGCCGGCGGTTCATCCGCCATGCCGCAGCAGCAGGTTCTTCAGCGTGCTCTTGAGCACGCGCAGCAGCGGGAACCGGATCTCCAGCATCTCCGGCGGGCGGCGAAAGTCCGTCACCCGCTCCTGCTCCAAGGATCGGCCAACCACCTCGATTTGCTCCAGTTCCGGTTGCCCGATGCCGAGGGTCCGGGCGGCGGCCAGGGTTCGCAGCTCTTCGGGTGCGAACCCGGTCAGCTCCGCGCACACGCGCTCGATGGCGATCCCGTCCACGCCGCCGACGAGCCAGCCGAACCGCCGCGGCGTGCCCTTGATTGGGCCGTCGCCTTCCTGCCCGACCACGCCGTCGACGATTGTCAGGCAGGGGCGGAGCAGGTCGAACAGTTCGACGAGCATCCAGCCGAAATAGTTTCGCGAGTCGCCGGCGCGGAAATGCCACCAGGCCTTCCGCTTTCCCGCCACGCACCCGAACATGTTCTTGATGGCGGCGGTCAGGCCGAGTTGCTTGTGGGCCTTCAGCTTCGGCAGGTTG
The DNA here is from genome assembly GCA_028706835.1 of Phycisphaerae bacterium. Taxonomy (GTDB): domain Bacteria; phylum Planctomycetota; class Phycisphaerae; order JAJVII01; family JAJVII01; genus STB-87. Next base: position 3,024 of record JAQTVL010000284.1, read on the forward strand.
ATGATGCGGTCGGCTTCGAGCACGTCGCGGGCGACGGTGAACCGGCGGTAGATTCGCATCGGGTGGTTCGCCAGCCTCCGCGTCCGGCGGAACGGTGCGATCGGCACGCCCATCGCTCGCAACGGCTCCAGGGCGCCGATGGCGGCCAGGTTGCCCTCGATCCGCCCCCAGGCTGGGGAGTCGCCGACGACCGGCGTCGCGCCGGCCTGGCGCACCCGCCGAGCCAGCGCGACGATCAACTCGCCGCTGGTCTGCCCGGCCCGCTCGGACGGGATGGCGGCAATGCAGTTCGGCTTGATGAGCACCCGCTGCCCCGGCTGGACGAACGAACTCAATCCGCCGAGCGAATCGAGCAGTGCGTCGAGGCCGCCTTCGAGGTCGGCCGGCTGGTAGGACTCGCAGCGGATGAGTGCGACGCGGGATTTCAAAAGCCACTCCGATTACGCAAGAACCAAACTTCGGCGTATGATAAGACGATAGTATAGGAAGCGGAAGGGCGGAAGTGGGTTCGCCCCAGGCTAGTGAGTCATCAGCCTTGAATCTTTGGGTTCGGGTGGCATGCCTGCGACGGCTGTTTTGTCGCAGGCATGTGGCGGCCAAAGACATGCCTGCAAAAAGACGCAGGCATGGCACCCAACGATTCAATGTTGACGCATCACTAGGAAGGGCCCGCTCCGCCGGGTTGGCCGGGGCGCCGCGAAATAGTCAGCCTTGACAGGGTGTGCGGTGCGTTCTATATTCACGCGGTTTCGGGCCCGGGTTCGTTTTAGGTTTCCAGGCGAACTTCTCCGATCCGGGGCCTCAGTGTGGACGAGCCTGTTCGTGACAGGCTCAAAATCCCAGTTGGTCGCCGAGGTCCGCCCCGTGGGCGGATGGCGAGTCAGGAACCGTACGAGTGGCCAAGACAAGCAAAAGCGCGAGTAAGCTGTCGAAAAAGTCCGCCCGCCGGCCCGCCAAGAAGGCCGAGACGCCGGCCAAACCCGAGCCGCGGCCTGAGCCGGTTGAGCCGGTCGTCAAGGCCAAGCGCAACGCCGGCCTGAGCGCGTCCGAGCTCAAGCATTTCCGCGAACTGCTGCTGGCCAAGAGGGCGACGCTGGTAGGCGACGTGACGAGCATGGCCAACGAGGCCCTCGGCAAGAACCGCCAGGACGCCAGCGGCGACCTGTCGAACATGCCGATCCACATGGCGGACATCGGCAGCGACAACTACGAACAGGAATTCACGCTCGGCCTGCTGGAGAGCGAGCACGCGCTGCTTCGTGAGATCAGCGCGGCCCTGGCCCGCATGGAAAAGGGCGCCTACGGCATCTGCATGGGAACGGGCAAGCCGATCGGCAAGCCCCGCCTCGAAGCCAAGCCCTGGGCGAAATACTCCATTGAATACGCCCGCCAGGTCGAGAAGGGGCTGGCCGCCGACATCGAAGTGGAGGACCCCGCCGGCGGGCGACCATAAGCCGCCGAGCCTTGTCGCTTCATGCACGCCAGCGGATCGCCCAATCCGAACATCGAACGTGACCATGCCTGGCACTGCCTGCGGTGCCATCTTCGCCTGTGGATCGTCCTGGTCGCGGTGCTGGCGGCCGACCTGCTCAGCAAGCACTACGCCTTTGCGATCCTCGGCGAGCCGCCGCTTCGCGAAGATCAGCATACGATCGCCCGGGCCCGCGACGTCATTCCGGGCGTGCTGGAATTCGTCACGCAGTACAACCAGGGCGCGGCCCTGGGCATTCTCCGCGGCCACGTGGTGCTGTTCGTGGTGGTCGGGGTGGCGGCGCTGGCGGTATTCCTGGCCTTCTTCGCCCGCAGCGGGCGGAAGCAATGGTTCTTCCAGACAGGCGTCGCCCTGGTGCTGGCGGGCGCACTTGGCAACATCTACGACCGCGTCGTCTCCTACACGGACCACCAGGTCCGAGACTTCATCCACATCACGACCCGCGGCAGCCGGGAGCTGATCGGCCGATGGCCGGCGGATGGCTACTACCCCTGGGTGTTCAACATCGCGGACATGGCGTTGGTGGTTGGCGTGATCATGATCGTGCTGAGTTCCGCGAGGCGGCCAAAACCTGACACCAGCGAGCCGGGCGAGAAGCGGCAGGCGTAACGGGTCTGTTTGTAGCCGTGCGATGGGCGTGCGAACATTTAAGCCCCGTGAACGGGGCTGAATGCGGCCGAACCCGACGGAGCGGGTCCCTCCAACCTGGCATGGATCCGCCGGTCAGGCTTGCGGCGTCTCCGCAGCCGCGTCCGGCTCGCCGGCAGTGGCTGGCGGCGTGTTCAGCGAGGCCGCAAGCTGTTCGACCGAATTCGGCGGATAGGTCACGAAGGCCAGCACCTCGGTGGACTTCTCGCCCTTCTTGTTCACCGTCTGACGCACGACTTTCACGTCCACGTCGCCCGCGACGCCGCAGCCGGGGCAGACGTAGGCGCCGACCGGCAGGCGGGCGGGAAGTCCCGTGGCCATGGCCGCCGACAGGGCGGGCATGTTGCCCGCGGCGATGGCGGCCACGCCGTCGTCGTTGACGGCGCCGAGCGGCTGGGCGACACGCCACTGGTTGCACTGCCCGCAGAACGGCTCGCTGGCGGCGGACCTGACCAGCACGAACGCAATGCCCGCGACGATAAGCACCTCGACGATCCAGTAGATGAACGAGCCGATATAGCCGAGGTTCATCCCGCCGCTCTTGCTGGACGACGCGGTCCGCTTCAACTCCACGCCGAACTCCGCCTGCAAGTCCATGTAGGCGGCGAACGTGCCCTTCCGCACCGCTGTCCGGGTCAGCCGGAGCACGCGCTGGTCCTCGGCGGCGACCTCGGCTATGCCGGACTCGAATTCAGCGTCGGACATCTTGATGATCCTGGCGATCTCTCCCTTCTGCATTTCATCGAGGTAGCTGCGGTAGTCGAAGTAGTGCATGCACAGAATGGCCGCGACGCCGCAGACGAAGCCCAGCAGGCCGCCGATCAGCGGGCTGCGGACCTTCGACTTGGTCGTCACCTTCGACCCGGCGAAGCCCACCGCGAAGCCGATGCCCACCGGGAACAGC
>JAQTVL010000285.1 GCA_028706835.1 Phycisphaerae bacterium
GTCATGGAAAAGAAAACTATCAGGGACATCGATGTAGCGGGAAAACGCGTTCTGGTGCGCGTAGACCTGAACGTTCCTCAGGATGAAAAGACCGGCGCGATCTCCGACGACACGCGCATAAAGGCGGTAGTGCCGACCGTCATCTATCTGGTCGACAGAAAGGCCCGCGTTATTCTGTGCTCTCACCTAGGACGGCCCAAAGGCAAGCCTGTCGATGTGTTCAGGCTGGCGCCGGTAGCAAAACGTATGTCCGAAATCCTCGGCAAGCCGATAGCAACTACACGGGACTGCATCGGCCCGGACGTAGAGCAGGCCGCTGCCGCGCTTAAGGACGGCGACATACTTATGCTTGAGAACCTGCGCTTCCACGACGAGGAGGAGAAGAACGACGCGGGGTTCTCGCAGGCGCTGGCCAGGCTGGCCGATATATACGTGAACGACGCCTTCGGCACGGCCCACCGCGACCATTCGTCCATGGTCGGCGTGCCCGAACTGCTCGGCAAGGACAAGGTGGCAGCCGGCTTCCTGCTCAAGAAGGAGGTCGAGTATCTGCGCGACAAGCTGGCGTCCCCGGCCAAGCCGTTCCTGTGCATCATGGGCGGCGCGAAGGTGTCCGACAAGATCCAACTGATAACGAACCTGCTGCCGAAGATCGACACGCTGCTGATCGGCGGGGCCATGAGCTACACGTTCATGAAGGCCAACGGCAAGGGCATCGGTGGCAGCAAGGTCGAGGCTGACAAACTGGACCTGGCCAAGGATATTCAGGCCAAGGCGGCCGCCGCCGGCGTGCGGTTCGAACTGCCGGTCGATTTTGTCTGCGGCAAGGAGTTCGCCGCCAACACCGAGACCCGGGTCGTCGACGGCGAGATTCCGGACGGCTGGCAGGGCTTCGACATCGGCCCGAAGACGCGGGCGAAGTACGCCCAGATCCTCGCGGGCGCCAGGACGATCGTGTGGAACGGCCCGGTCGGCGTGTTCGAGTTCCCCGCCTTCGCCGCGGGCACGAACGAGCTGGCCGAGGCGGTCGCCGACGTGACCGGCAAGGGCGCGATCAGCATCATCGGCGGCGGCGACTCCGCCAGCGCGATCGAGCAGGCAGGGCTGGACGCCAAGATGACCCACATCAGCACCGGCGGCGGCGCGAGCCTGGAGATGCTGGAAGGCAAGAAGTTCCGCTCGCTGGCGGTGCTGGGATAGAACGAAGAGGGTTCACCACAGAGGACACAGAGGGCACAGAGAAAGACGATTTATCCGCGTTCATCCGCGTGCATCTGCGGTTAAGGTTTCTTCGTCTTTCTCTGTGTCCTCTGTGCCCTCTGTGGTGAATCATGGAGTTCGATTTGACGTCTAAGCCCCAACCCGCGTCCCGCACCCCGCCGCCCGCGGACCGCGTGATCCTCGCGCCGTCGCTGCTCGCGTCCGACTTCACGCGGATGGGCGAGCAGATTCGCGCCGTGCTCGCCGCCGGCGTTTCCTGGCTGCACGTCGACGTGATGGACGGGCACTTCGTGCCGAACCTCAGCATGGGACCGCCGGTCGTCAAGAGCGTCCGCAAGGCGTTCCCCGGCGTCTTTCTGGATTCGCATCTGATGGTCACGGACCCCGGCTTCTTCGTCGAGCCGTTCGTCAAGGCCGGGGCCGACCTGGTGAATTTCCAGATAGAGACGACGCACCAGCCGGTCGAACTGGCCCGACGGATTCGTGGCCTCGGCGTTCGCGTCGGCGTCACGCTGAACCCGGACACGCCGGCCGACGCCATCTGGCCGCTGCTCGACCGTCCCGTCGCCGATGGCGGCGTCGACCTCGTGCTGGTGATGAGTGTGTTCCCGGGCTTCGGCGGGCAGGCGTTCATAGACAGCGTGCTGCCGAAGGTGACAGCCATCCGCAAGCGGCTGGCCGGCGGGCAGCACCTCCAGATCGACGGCGGCGTGGACACGACAACCGCCCGCCGGGCGGTGTCCGCCGGCGCGAACGTCCTTGTCGCCGGCACGGCAGTGTTCGGCGAACCGGACCCCGCGGCTGCGGTGCATGCGTTGCTGGAATCCGCTGGCAGTCTCGGCGGGGTGTAGACAATCGCGACCGAACGCGGCAACCGGCTTGCCTCTTCGCAACGGGTCGCGCGAACGAAGTTCATCCTCTCTCGGAACTCACGCATGAACTACGCAGTCATCCTCGCCGGCGGCAGCGGAACGCGGCTCTGGCCCATGAGCCGCCGCAATCGCCCCAAGCAACTGCTCCCGCTGGTCGCCGGCCAGAGCCTCTTGGAGCTTTCGCTCGACCGCTTGGCCGCCGTCTTCCCGCCCGAGCGAACGCTCATCGTGACCAGCGCCGACCTGGCGCCCGCGGCGCGATCCGCCGTCGGCCCGAGGCTGCCGGAGGCCAACATCGTCGGCGAACCCTGTCCCCGCGACACGTCCAACGCCGTCGGATTCGCCTGCCAGCTTCTGCATCGCCGCGACCCGGACGCCCGGCTGGGCATCTTCACCGCCGACCACGTCATTCGCCCGATCGACCGCTTCGCCGCGGCGGTCCGCGACGCGCTCGATCTGCTCAATCGCCAGCCGACCGCGATGATCACGCTCGGCGTTTTGCCGACCTGGCCGCACACCGGCCTGGGCTACATCCACCGCGGCGACCCGATCGGCCCACGGTTCCATCGCGTGCGGCGGTTCGTGGAGAAGCCCGACCGCGCGACCGCCGAGCAATACGTTGCCGGCGGCGAGTATTACTGGAACAGCGGCATGTTCATCTGGCGGGCCGACACCGTGATCAACACGCTCGCCCGGCTGCGCCCCGACCACGCCGCGCTGCTCGCCGGGGCGACGGACGCCTTCCTGTCCGGCGGCCCGCGGGCCGTCGAACTGTATGCGGCGCTCCCGAAGATCAGCATCGATTACGCCCTGATGGAGCCCGCCTCGGTCGATTCCGGCTGCCAGGTCGTCGTCCGCGAACTCGACTGCCAGTGGATTGACGTGGGCTCCTGGCCGGTGCTGGCGGATGTCAATTCCGTCGACGGGTCGAACAACCTGAAGGTCGGCCGGGTCGCCACGCTCGACGCCGCGGGCAATATCCTGATCAACGAGTCTGCTGAGCACGTGCTCGCCGTCGCGGGCCTGGAGGACATGGTGATCGTCCACACCGCCGACGCGACCCTGGTGGTCCCCAAGGCCAGGGCCCAGGACCTGAAGAAGCTGCTGGAGCAGGTGCGGGCCGCGTTCGGGGACCGATACGAATAGGGCTCACCCATGAGCGAATCCATCGTCACCCGCGCCGACATCGCGGCCGGCTTGGCCCGGCTCGGCCTGTCGCGCGGCGATTTGCTGTTCTACCACAGCTCGCTCAGCCGATTCGGCGTGGTCGACGGCGGGCCCGACGCCGTGATCGATGCGATGCTCGACGTGATCGGCCCGGAGGGCACGCTCGCGGCCCCCGGCTTCACGTTCTCGCTTAAGGAAGATATCGCCCCGGTCGTGGACATGCGGCACTCGCCGTCGGAGGTCGGAGTCATCAGCGACGCCCTCCGCCGCCGGCCCGGCGTCCGGCGCAGCCGGCACCTGACGCACTCGGTCTGCGCGATCGGCCCGCGGGCTGCCGAACTGACGGCCGAGCACTCGGTCACGCCCTGCGGGTTGAGGTCCCCGTTCGCCAAGCTGCTGGCGTGGGACGCGAAGATCGCGTTCCTCGGCGTGGACCAGAACTCGAACACCTGCCTGCACGCGGTGGAGGAGGAGATTGCCCTGCCGCGCGTCGGCTACCGCGAGATTCCCGGCGCCCGCCTGCGCGACGAAACCGGCTGCGAGTCTGACCTGTCGGCGATCGTCCACAACAGCAATCCGCTATACGACTTCAACCCAGCCGATCGCCCGCTGTTCGACTGCGGCGCGATGACCGTGACGACAATCGGCGGTGCGGCCGCGCGCCTCGTCCGCGGCGCCGCCATGCGCACCTGGGCCATCGACGCCCTGACACGCGACCCAGCCTTCCTGTCGATCAGGGGCGCGGAGTGGATGTTTCGCCCGAAATGGGCCGACGAGATGCACCTGTTCTGAAGACGTTACAGAATCGGCCCCTTGCCGAGCGGGCGGTAGCGCTGGGCGATGGGCATTCGCCGGCCGAAGCCGAACGCCCGGCCGGTCACCTTCAGGCCGGGGGCAGCCTGCTTGCGCTTGTACTCGTTGGTGTCCACCATGCGGATCACGTCGTTGACGACCGCCTCGTCAAACCCGGCGGCCACGATGTCGAACCGCGACTGGCACCGCTCGATGTACCGCTCCAGGATCGCGTCGAGCACGTCGTATTCCGGCAGCGTGTCCTGGTCGGTCTGGTCCGGCCGAAGCTCCGCCGACGGGGCGCGGCGGAGCGTGTTGTCCGGGATGATCTCGCGGTCGCGATTGAACCAGTGGGCCAGCTTGTAGATCATCGTTTTGGGCACGTCGCTGATGACCGCCAGCCCGCCGCTCATGTCGCCGTAGAGCGTGCAATAGCCGACGGCCAACTCGCTCTTGTTGCCCGTCGAAAGCACCATGTAGCCGCACTTGTTCGACAGCGCCATCAGGATGTTGCCGCGGATTCGGGCCTGCACGTTTTCCTCGGCCACGCCGGCCGGCTCGCCGGGGCGGACGGCCTCGAACACCGGCGACATCGTTGTTTCGTAGGCCTTGTGGATCGATTCGATCGGCACGACCTGAAACGTCATGCCGAGATTCTCCGCCAGCTTCCGCGCATCGGTCAGCGATTCGCCGGCGTTGAACCGCGACGGCATCGACACGCCGTGAACGTGCGACGCGCCCAGCGCGTCGACCGCCACGGCCGCCGTGACAGCCGAGTCCACCCCGCCGCTCAGCCCGATCAGCACATCGCCAAACCCGCACTTGCGACAGTAATCCCGAAGCCCGAGGACGAGCGCCCCGTGGAGGCTGGCGACGCCCTCGCGAACGGGAAAGATCGGGAGCTGGGGGTCGGGGGTCGGGGGCCGGTGGACGAGGGGCGACGTCGTGGGCTTTTCTCCCCGGCCCCCAGCCCCCGGCCCCCGGCCCCAGAGTTCCACCACCAGCAGGTCTTCCTCGAAGTCCTTCGCCTGGGCGATCAGCTCGCCGCCTGCGTCGAACGCGCACGAGCACCCGTCGAAGATAAGTTCGTCGTTGCCGCCGACCTGGTTGACGTAGAGGATCGGCAGCTTGTGCTGCCTCGCCTGGGCGGCGAACAGCTCCCGGCGGAACGCGTGCTTGCCCACCACGAACGGCGAAGCCGACACGTTAATCATCAGCTCTGCGCCAGCCTCCGCCAGTTGCGCCACGGGGTTCTCGTGGTAGAGCTGCCGCTGGCCGTCGGGCAGCCCGGGCAGGTTCCACAGGTCCTCGCAGATGGTCAGCCCGACGCGATGGCCGGCGATCTCGGCCACCTGCACCGCCTCGCCCGGCTCGAAATACCGCGTCTCGTCGAACACGTCATAGGTCGGCAAAAGCTGCTTGGCGTACTGGGCGGCGATCCGCCCATCCGCCAGCAGGGCCACCCAGTTCCGCAGCGGCCGGCCGACCGCCTCTTCGTTCGGGCCGGCGTATCCGACCAGGGCGGCGATGCGGGTGCAGTGCCCCGCCAGTTCGTGCAAGGCGGCCAGGTTGTCGTGGATCACCTGCGGCTTGAGCAGCAGATCCTTCGGCGGATACCCGAGCAGGCTGAGCTCGCCGAACGCGACGAGGTCGGCCCCGGCCTCGGCGGCCCGGTCGATCATGGCAGCCATCTTGCGGGCATTGCCCGCGATGTCGCCGACGGTGGGGTTGAATTGTGCAAGGGCAATCTTCATACGCGTCCTATTTCATCCAGAATGCCGGCGGTGGTCAAGGACGCGAGTTGAAATGCTCACCTCTGGCAGGTAGCCTGTCACCATGGGGAACGAATGGTCTTCCGCGATCCTTTCGCGTTTCGGGTTCGAAACGCCCTCCGATTACCGGTTTCTGGAGGCACGATCTGCGTTTGATCTGGACGATCAGTTGTTGGGTCGCAGCGTTGACGCCACAGCGTTCATTGTCGCGCCGGGGGA
>JAQTVL010000286.1 GCA_028706835.1 Phycisphaerae bacterium
GCTTGGACACCTGGGCATTGATGAGTTTGACGTCCTCGATCATCCGGCTGCGCAGGTCGAACGTCGGCGGGACAGCGCCGATGGTGTCCGGCCAGGTCGTCGGCCGAGGCATGACCGTTATGTTGTCCGGAAGCGTCGTGGCTTCGGGCCGGGTCGTCACGTCAGGCCGGGGGGGGCGAACGTCGGTAACGGTTGTGCCGGGTTCAGCCAACATGCGGGCGTCGACGAAGACCGTCGCGCCCTGCGGGCTGGCGATCTGGTAGTAGGCCGTGCCGATCACACGAAGGATGGTCACCTGCGCCGCCGGGGCGAGATACATCTGGATGCGGTTGACGCGCTTCTCGCCGAACGCGCAGGCCCGCACCGCGACCGGGCGATCGCCCTTCACCGTGCCCACGTTGCCGCGGGCGTCGACATCGGCGATGCGGACGAGGCTGGAATGGTCGGCGGGAGGGACGATCTCGGCCCAGCCGAACTGATGGCCGAGCACCTTGACCGTCTGGCCCTTGTGCAGCTTGCCGGTGACGTACCAGTAGTCGCCGGGCCCGGAGCGGGTGTTCACATCGTCCGCCTTGACCTTGGTGTCATAGGGCGTGGTCGGCACTTGGCCGAGGGCTGGGATCGACAGTGCGACCAATGCCAACACGCTGACCAGAGCGGCAGCTTTCATGGGCCGTCTCCTCGGAATGAATGCGAGCCAAAACGGGCGAACCGCGACCGGCGGAAAGGCGCGCCGGGCCGCAAGTGGGGTCTATTTGACCGCCAAGCGGCCCGAATGTCAACGCATTGCTGACGCCAACGAAGAAAGACGAAGGGTGCGGCAGGAGTTGGCGGCGGGGTTGCCAATCCATCTTTTTGTGGAGTGCGGTAGCGCAGCTACGGCTTTGAGGCGAGCAACGTCGCGCCTGCCCTGCAAAGCGGTAGCTGCGCTACCGCACAAAGGGCGAAGAGTCAACGCCGTCACTGAATCGCGTCGCAACCCATTCCATGTTTTACCCTAACAATTACTTGACATATCCGAGACCTGTGCTATCAATTCAGGCCGGCTTGCTCGGCGGCGGGGGGGGGTGCCTAGCACTCCCGGGGGCAAACCGTTGGTCTAGAGACGAGATTGGGGCGGGCAGGACGCCCGCGACCAAGACGATGAAACCTTGAAACCTTCATCGCAAGCTTCTGTGTGGCAAGCACTTAGGAAGGTTTCAAAAATGCCTGAAGAAACCTTCGGAAACCTTGCCGTAACACATTGTCAGGCATACGGTTAATGAAGGTTTCATCCCCGCTGTCAGCGTCCGCGAGCAGGCTGGGGCGTCCGGTTGGATTCAAGCACTTGGCAGGCACACTGTAGACCAACGACGCAACCGATTCGCGTCAACGGGCGCCGATTTCCCGCACGATGCCATAAATCAGCCTCGCCACAGCCGCGCCGTTGCTCGCGTTCACCAGGTCGGCTGTGTCGCCGCAGGTGTGATACTCCGGCGGGCGGTAGCCGTAGATGAACAGGGTCGGCACGCCGGTTCGCACGAACGGCGCCTGGTCCGACCACTGCCGAGCGGAGGTCACCGGCACGCGCGCCACCGGCAGCAAGCTGGCCCGCCCTGCCCCCTTGACCGGACCGCCCACCGACGGGTCCAGCGTGCTGCCGAGGACCAGCACGCCGCGCCAGCCGATCCGCCCGACCTGGTCGATGTTCACCATGGCGGTCATCCGCTCCAGCGGAAATGCCGGATGCCGCACGTAGTATCGCGAGCCGAAAAACCCCTCATCTTCGGAGTCGAACGCGGCAAACACGAAGGTCGAGCGACGATCGCGCGTCGCCGCCAGCGCCCGCGACAACAGCAGCATCGTTGAGACGCCGCTGGCGTTGTCGTCCGCGCCCGGGCGTACGCCGGGGCGGTCGTCTTTGGCGAGTTGCCCGGTCGCCGGGAGATGGTCGTAGTGCGCGCCGATGAGCACGACGCGCCCGTCGTCCGGGCCGTCGGGCTTCAGCACGCCGAGCACGTTGTGGCAGGTGGCCTCGGTCAGCGCGATCTTGCCGCTGGCCAATCCGCCAATCGCGAACGACGCCGGCCGGCGGGTCCGGTGCATCAGACTGACCAGTTGCTCGATGGTGCGGTTCTCGCCGCCGGTTGCGAGCAGGCGGTCGGCAAAGGCCCGCGTGATGCGGATCGCGGGCAGCGCCCCGGTGCAGTCGCCGAGCACGTCGTCGATATCGTCAGCCGGCATCAGCGCCGGCGGCGCGACCACCAGCGCGGCGACAGCGCCCTGCTCGCGAGCGAGCCGCAGTTTGTACGGCAGGTCGGCCAACCCGGTCGTCTCGTCGTGCAGCGCCCAGCGGCTCTGCCCGGCGGCGTTGTGCGGCTCGCCGGCCAGGATCATCACCACGGCCCCGCGGGCGGACAGCGACTCGTAATCGTTGTAGCCTCGGATGCGGTTGTGCGCCCCGTAGCCGGCGAACACCAGAGGCGCGGAGAACGCACCGAGCTTGCCCTGGGCCGACGGCGCGAAGTCGCGCCCGCACCGGCCGACGATTGCCGGCTGTGACGTCGTCGGCGGGGGCGCGAATCGCAGATCGCAGCCGTCGGCCGGCGTGCGTAGGCGATCGTTGGTGAACGCCTGGAAGAACGTGCCGGCGTCGCCGGCCGGCGTCAGGCCGGCCTGGCGGAACTGGGCGGCGATGTATTCGCGAGCGACGCGATTGCCGTCGGTGCCGGCGACTCGCCCGCCGAGCTTCGGGTCAGCCAGGAAGTTCACATGGCCCGCGAAGGCCTTGGGCGTCATGACGGCGGCGACCGCGGGGTCGAGCTGCTCGGGCAGCATGGAGCAGGCGGACAAGGACGCCGCAAGACAAACAATCAACGCTGTCGCTGCGGATCGCATTTCGAATCTCCCTGCGTAATTGACAACTCTGCTTGGGGAGCAACGAAGAAGAAGCCCATTGATGGCAATCCCTGGGCTTCCGTCCCGTCCCCGGCGTTGACAGGTTTCCCGCCAGGCAATACAGTAGGCGCGCTGTGTGATGGACCTTTCACGAGGCGCCATGAAAGCGATCTGGCTGGACTTCAACCTCGCGCGGATGGGGCTGACCCGTCTGACGGGGCGACTCAGTCGTCACGCCTACTGGGGGCCGCTGTCGCCGCTGCGCTACGGCGACCGCCCCGAGCCCACGCTGCCCGGCGACCAGTGGGTCCGCTGCCGCACGCTGCTCGGCGGCATCTGCGGGTCCGACCTGGCGGCGATCCAACTCCGCCAGCCTGCCAACAGCATCCTCCGCCCCTACGTCAGCTACCCGCTGATGCTCGGCCACGAGAACGTCGCCGAGGTGGTCGAGGTCGGCGCCGCAGCCGACGCCGCGTGGGTCGGCCGGCGCGTCTGCGTCGATCCGACGCTGGCCTGCCTACAGCGCGGCATCGACCCGCCGTGCAAGGCGTGCGCGGGCGGGCGATTCGGCGAGTGCGAGAATTTCACCGTGCCCTCCGGCGAGATTCCGCCGGGCAGTTCCATCGGCTACAACAGCCGGACCGGCGGCTCCTGGGGCGAATATTTCGTGGCCCACCAGTCGCAACTGGTCGCGGTGCCGGCCAACGTGGAGACCGAGACGGCGATCGTGGTCGACCCGCTGGCCTGCGCGATGCACGGCGTGCTGCGGGCGATGCCCAAAGACGACGACCAGGTGCTGGTGGTCGGCGCGGGCGCGATCGGCCTGGGCGTCGTGGCCGCGCTGCGGGCACTGGGCAGCAACGCGCGAATTATCGTCGACGCCCGGCACGAGTACCAGGCGGAGGCCGCCATCCGCATGGGCGCCAACCAGGCGGTGTCGAGCGGCCGGCCCGGCTCGCGCGAGCGGTTCGAGCACCTGGCGGAATACGCCGGCTCGCGAGTGGCCAAGGGCCTGTTTGGCGCCCGCGTGTTGGCGGGCGGGTTCGACATTGTCTACGACTGCGTCGGCTCGACGCATACCGTGCAGGACGCCCTTCGCACCGCCCGGCCGGGCGGCAAGGTTGTCCTGCTCGGCACGGGCACGGGCCGGGGGGCCGACTGGACCGGCCTGTGGTTCCGCGAGCTCGACGTGCTGGGCGCCTATGGCCGGCAGATCGAGACGTGGGAAGGCCGGCAGATCGGCACGTATCAGCTTGTGCTCGAACTGATATCCGCGGGCAAGATCAAGTGCGACTCTCTGCTCACGCACACCTTCGCCCTGGCGGACTACCGCAAGGCGTTCGCCGCGGTGACAGCCAAGCGATCCAGCGGCGTGATCAAGGCCGCGTTCAAGTTCAGTCAGGAGAAAGGGAGCCCATGACGACACCGGTTGCGATCGTGATCGGCAGCGACTCGGACTGGGCCGCGATGGAGAAATGCGCCGCCCAACTCGACCAGTTCGGCGTCGGGTATTCGGTGCAGGTGATCTCGGCTCATCGGACGCCGCAGGCGGCCCACGACTTCGCGGCTTCCGCGCGCGAACGCGGCGTGCGCGTGATCATCGCGGCGGCCGGCATGTCGGCGGCGCTGGCCGGCGTGCTTGCCAGCCTGACCACGCTCCCGGTCATCGGCGTTCCGATGCCCGGCGGGGCGATGGACGGCGTGGACGCGCTGCTGAGCACCGCGATGATGCCGCCGGGCGTGCCCGTGGCGACAGTCGGCCTGGGGGCCGCGCGGAACGCGGCCATCCTGGCGGTGCAGATACTGGCTGTCTCCGACAAGGCGCTGGCGGACAAGTTGGCGGCCCTCAAACTGGAGATGGCTGAGGAAGTGAAGGCGAAGAGCAAGGCGCTTCAGGCGAAACTGGCCAAGTAGAGGCGTCGCCGGAGCCAGAACAAATGCATTGAAAATTGAAAATTGAAAATTAGAAAGTGACAATTGAACAAGGTAGCACTGCCTCTTAGTTCAATTTGAGATTTTCAATTTTCAGTTGTCAATTTTCAATTCTGTCCGCTGTTCCAGAGGAAGGTCCTCATGCCAATCGCTTCCGGTTCCCCCTTACGCACGGTCTACTGGGTGGGCGGCCTCGACGGCTGCTGCGAACTGATCGACCAGACGCTGCTGCCCGGCGAATTCAAGCTGCTCCAGATCCGCGACATTGAAACGATGTGGGAGGCGATCCGCGTGCTGCGTGTCCGCGGGGCCCCGGCCATCGGCGTGGCAGCGGGCTTCGGGCTGGTGCTCGGCGTGCGCAGCGTTCGCGGCACAATGGACGAATTCCTTGCTGCCGTGAAGAAGGCTAGCGACTATCTCGCGTCTTCGCGCCCGACAGCCGTCAACCTGTTCTGGGCGCTCGATCGCGTCGCGCGGGTGGCCGCCGAGAACCGGTCGCTTCCGGTCGAGCAACTGAAGGCCCGCCTGCTCGCGGAGGCCAACGCTATCCGCGACGAGGACGCCGCCATGTGCCGCGCGATCGGCGCGAACGGGAAATCGCTTATCACCGCCGGCTGCGGAGTGCTCACGCACTGCAACGCCGGCGGGCTGGCGACGGCTGAGTTCGGCACGGCGCTGGCGCCGATGTTCGCCGCCCACGCCGCCGGCGTGCCGTTTCGCGTGTTCGCCGACGAGACCCGCCCGCTGCTCCAAGGCGCCCGGCTGACCGCGTGGGAACTGATGCAGGCGGGCATCGACGTGACGCTGATCACCGACTCGACAGCCGGCATGGTCATGCGGCAGGGCAAGGTGAACCTGGCGATCGTGGGGGCGGACCGCATCGCCGCCAACGGCGACACCGCGAACAAGATCGGCACGTACTCGGTCGCCCTGCTGGCGCGGGCCCACAACATTCCGTTCTACGTCGCGGCCCCGAGTTCGACGTTCGATCTGACGATCCCCGACGGCAGCGGCATCCCCATCGAGGAGCGCGGCGCGGAGGAAGTGACCAACGGCTTCGGCCGGGGGGGCAGCCGAACCGCGCCCGAGGGCGTGAAGGTCTTCGCCCCGGCCTTCGACGTGACCCCGCACGACCTGATCGCCGCGATCATCACCGAGCGCGGAGTCATCCAGCCGGTGAACGAGGCGACAGTACGGAAAGCCATGGGGGCGAAGCAGCATG